>DASQYN010000102.1:0-4402 GCA_035639215.1 Burkholderiales bacterium | reverse complement strand
GGCGCGCTCCATCTCGCCGTCGCCTTTGCGTTTCAGGTATTCCAGCTTCTCCAGCGCCCAGTCGGTGATACGTCGATTTCTCGCGCGCTGCGCCTCGCGGAAGCGGCGGGCGAATTGCGGCGTGAACGGCGGCCGGTGCCGCGCGCCGCTCGCGTAGATGTCGAGCTCCGGATCGCGCTCGTCCGGATCGAGCTCGTTCTGCACGGAGGGATCGAGCCATTCGGTGAGCGTCTCGGCGCGCGAGAGGTGCGCGGCGATGAAGATCACGCCGTCGGCGCGCTCGAGCTTCGCCGCCGTCAGGTCGTAGGCATCGCCGGCGGGCGTGTGCGTGATGCTCGGGCTTTCCGCCTGCGCCTGGTAGAAGAGCGAGAGCGAGCCGCCGCCCGACCAGCCGACCAGCACCACCTTGCGGTAGCCGAGCGATTCGCGGCAGTGGCGGATGTACTGGCCGAGGTCGTAGACCACCTTCTCCATGACGAGCGCGCTGTCGTTCTTCGCGTAGCGGCTGCCGGCGCACAGCACGTGCAGGCCCGCGGCGGCGAGCGCTGCCGGCATCGGCAGCAGATTGAGCGTCGTCGCCGGATGCATGAAGAGGAAGACGGTATCGGAAGCGACGCCGCGCGGCACGAGCCGCTGGCCCTCGAGGAAGGTCTTGCCCTGGCTGCCGGCGAAGCCGTAGGTCTCCGCCATCTTCGCCTGCTCGGCGAAGGCGAGGATGACCGGAATGCGGTCGAACTCCACTAAGCGGTTTTCTTGGCCTTGCGCAGCGACCAGTCGTGCGTCCTCTGCCAGAGCTCGAGCACTTTGGGCGCATGCTTCTCGAACTCGGCGTACTGCGCCTTGTCGATCGTCCACGCGGTGAGCTCGAGGCGGTGGCCGGAAGGATCGAAGAAGTAGATCGACTCCAGGAAGCCGTGGTCGACCGGCCCGAGCACCTCGACGCCCTTCGACTCCAGCCGGCGCTTGCCTTCGTGCAGCGCCACCAGGCTTTCCACCTCGAAGGCGAAGTGCTGGATCCAGTCCGGCGACTCGAGGTCCTTGACGTTGCCCGGGTCCTTCGGGCATTCGAAGAAGGCGATCGAGCTGCCGTCCTCCATCTCGAAGAAGATGTGGATGTGCGGGCTGTACTGGCGGGTCGAGGGCACGTGGTCCTCGCCGAGCGCGTGCGAGAACTTGAGCCCCAGCACCTCGGTATAGAACTTCACCGTCTGCGCGGCGTCCTTGCAGCGGAACGCGGCGTGGTTGAGCTTCTTGATCAGCATCGTCGCCTCTAGCCGGGCTCCGCCTCCAGCGCGTGCAGCAGCCACGGCGTGGTGACACGCTTGAAGATCACCGGGTCCGGCCAGGCCTTCGCGTCGCGGCCCATGTGCCCGCCCTTCGGATGGACCCACATCTCCTTGGGCGAGTCGCCACTGCGCATGAGCAGGTCAATGTCGGCGATCGGCACCTGCGTGTCGAGGGCGCCGCCGATGACGAGCATCGGCGCCATCGGCTTGTCCAGCAGCCCGCGCGCCTTGAGCGAAAGGCGCGCCTTCAGATCGGCGAGCTCCTCCATGTTCCCGGCGCCGTAAGTGAACATGTGCGCTGGCACGTAATCGAAGAGGTACTCCTTATTCTTGAGCGCTGCGTACGTGCGTTCGCGTGAGAAATACTCGTGTACCGGCGGCGACTGCGCGACGACCGCCCGCAGGCGCGGCTGCTCGCTCACCGCGAGCAGTACCGCCCAGTAGCCGCCGAGGCTGCCACCGTAAACGGCGACGCGCTTCGCGTCGACGCCGGGACGCGCGAGCGCGGCGTCGATCATGCGCGAGAGCGATTTCTCGACGCCGACCGCCGCCTTCACGCCGGACTGCCCCGTCCCCGGGGAGTCGAGCGCGAGGAGCGCGATACCTCGGTCGACGAAAGGTGCGAAGCGCTCGACGATGTCTTCCTTCCGGCTATCGAGCCCTGCAATGCCGACGAGGAGCGGCGCCGAATTGACGTTCTTTGGCATGCGGAAGTAGCCGACGACCTCGCTCCCCTCGTAGGGCACGCGCACCACCTCGAGCGGCGGGTCGAACCGTTTCGCGTACGCGAGATAAGCCTCGAGCGCCTTCTCGTAGGCTTTCTGCTTGCCCGGCGAGTTGGGCACCGGCCAGCGGGCGAAAGAGTAGTAGAGGAAGGCCTGGTGGAAGTCCTTCTTCTCCATGTAGCGGTCACCGAGCGCGCTCCAGGAGGCCGCCCATTCATCGCGGTCCAGGCTTTTCAGCCGCGCGAGCGCTTCGCGCACGTCCTCCGGCTTCAGCCCGGCGACGGGATAAGCGTTGCGGTCCGCACGCGCCTGCGTCTCGGCCTTGAGCTCGTCGAGCGTACGTCCGGATTGCGCCTGCGCCACGGCCGCGAGGGCAGCGACCAGTCCGGCAGTGGCTATCAATGCGGGGATTTTCACGCGAACCATGGCGCCTCCTCCTCGGAGCAATAAAGTGTACGCTCGCAGAACCGAAACAGGGACGTACCCCGATTCTGCTTCTCCGCGTCGCCGTCCTCGCCACGCTTCTCCTCGCTTCGCAGGCGATCGCCCAGGACCTCCCGGACCCGGGCCGGCGCCTCTCCGAGGAGGAGCAGAAAGCCGGCCCCGAGAAGCCGAAGCCCGGCCCGCCCGTGGCCCGACCGCGGCGCACGGAGCGGGAGGAGCAGGCGTGCAAGAGCGCGCGCATCTACTACCAGCTCTCCTGCGGCGCGCCCGGGTCGTATCGGTCCTTCGGCCGCAGCTGCGCAGAGGCGGATGCCCTTTATCGCCAGAGCTGCCCCTAGCTCTTCTCCCCGAGATCCCAGTAGACGCCGGCCATGATCGCCAGCGCCTCGCGCGCGACCGGCGCGAGCAGGTGCTCGTTCGGGGCATGCTGCGAGCAGGCGGCGTAGGAGTGCGGGATCCACACCGTGGGCAGGCCGAGCGTGTGCGCGAACACCTCGTTGGGCAGCGAGCCGCCGAGGTTGGGCAGGATCGCCGGCTTCTTCCCGGTGGTGCGCTCGATCGAGGCGACCGTCCACTTCACCCAGGGCGAATCCGGATCGAGACGCGTCGCGCGCATGGCCACCTCGCGCGCGGGGTCGACCTTCACCATCGGAAATCCCGCGCGCTCGAGATGACGGCGCAGCGCCGGCAGGATCTCCTCGGGCTCGATGCCGACCACGTAGCGGAGCTGGCAAGTCGCCGACGCCCGCCCGGGAATGGCATTCACCGGCCGCTCCGGGTTGCCGGTAACGAAGGCGAGCACCTCGAAGCTCGACCAGCCGAACACGCGCTCGGCGGGCGTGAGGCCGGGCTCGCCCCATCCGGCGTCGATGCGCGGGCCTTCTTCGCCGCCCGCGATTTCGAGGTCGGCGATCGCGTCGCGCACCGCGGGCGTAAGCGTGTCCGGACGCCATTCCGGCACGCGGATCGCGCCACGGGCATCCGTGATCGACGCGATCGCTTGCGCGAGCACGATACCGGGATTGGCGAGGAGCCCTCCCCAATTGCCGGAGTGATGCGCGCCTTTGCGCAGCTCCACGGTGAGGGTGAAGTTCATCACTCCGCGCGTGCCGAGATAGATCGTCGCGCGCGAGGGCTGCAGGCGCGGCCCGTCGGAGGAGATCAGCACGTCGGCGGCGAGCTCGCGCTTGTGCTGTGCGCAGAACTCCGCCAGGCCGGGCGAGCCCATCTCCTCGCCGGTCTCCATCAGCACCTTGAGATTGAAGCCGAGCTTGCCGCGCACGCGCAGCACCGTCTCGATCGCCGCGAGATTGATGCTGTGCTGGCCCTTGTTGTCGGCGGTGCCGCGCCCGTAGAGGCGATCGCCTTCCTGCTTCAGCCGCCAGGGATCGAGGCCGGCGCGCCACTCGCCCTCCTGCCCGCGGATCACGTCGCCGTGTCCGTAGAGCAGCACCGTCGGCCGGGTGGCGTCCTCGATTCGCTCGCCGATCAGGAACGGCCCGCCCTTGCCGCGCGGATCGGGCAGCACGCGGCTCCTGGCGCGGAGGCGCTCGAGCTGCGAAGCGATCTCGCTCCTCAGATAGCGCTCGAGCTCCGGCAGCCGCTCCGGGTTCTGGCTCTCGGTGGGGATCGCCACGCGGCGCGCGAGGTCGGCCGCAAAGGCGCCGCTGTCGAAGTATTCCTGCGCGGCGGCGATCGCCGACTGGCGCGTCACGAAGCAGGCCGGATCACTCGCTGCCAGCCGCCCGGGCACTCGCTGACGTCCGGGTAGTAGGCGCCTGCGTTGGGGCAGAAGATGTCGCCCTCGGTCTCGGGCGTCGGCGTGCCGTCGAAGCGCTCCACGTACACCGTCCCCGGATCCCGATAGGGAACCGCATAGCCCGGCGCGTAGTAGCCGGGCGGATAGTAATAAGGGGGCGGGAAATACGGCCAATACGTTCCGCCGAT
>DASQYN010000101.1:0-2142 GCA_035639215.1 Burkholderiales bacterium | reverse complement strand
GTCCGCGACCGCGCCCCCCGCGGAAGAGGACCCGAATAACCCGTACAACAACTGAAGAACCCGAAGGTCGCCGACCTTCGACGCGCGCAGCCGGAGCGTCGACGTGACGTGACGTCAGGGTGTAGTTCCATCCGTGACGTTTGGGGGATGGAATTTCCCGACTGATCTGTGTGTTCGGAGGGCATGCCCCAGCCCAAGCGAGCCACAGAGACGGTGCCGTCGGTCACGCGTGTCCGCGAGAGTTCGCGGACGACGACCCTGGAGAAGCTGCGTGAGTTCGTCGAGACTCACCGGATGAAGGACAAGATCGGCCCGCACGCCTTCGCAGACTTCGAGCGCGAGCTTCAAGAGCGGCTCCTTCAAGCTGGGCGCGACATCATCGCCGAGGAAATGACGCGGCTCGACATCGATGCCGACGCGGTCGTCATCGAGGGCAAGGTTCATCGGCGGGTTCTGCGGCAGAAGCAGACCTACCAAACGAGCGCTGGCGAGGTCGTCGTGGAGCGCACGCTCTACAAGGACCGCACGGATGCCGACGGCCGATGCGTCAGCCCGATGGAGCTGACGCTGGGTGTCGTGGGAGGGTTCTGGACCCCCCGCGCTGCGCAGCAGGCGCTCTGGGTCGTCACGCAGATGACGCCGCAGAAGTCTGCCGAGCTGTTCAAGCGTGCGGGCAACATGACGCCGAGCAAGAGCAGCTTGCAGCGGCTCCCGACGATCGTGGCCGACGCATGGGGCGCCAACAAGGAGAAGTTCGAGCAGGCCCTGCGCGAAGGGCTGGTCATCCCCGAGGGCACCGTCTCGATCGCCGTATCGCTGGACGGTGTGCTCGCGCCCATCGACGGCGGCCACAGCCCGACCGAGATGCGGGCGCAGGCCGCCGCCGACGGTCGCATGAGCAAGGGTCCTGCTGGTTACCGCGAGGTGGGCTGCGCAACCGTGTCGTTCTGCGACGACAAGGGCGAGCTGCTTGGCGCCGTGCGCATGGCGCGTACCCCAGAAGCGAAGAAGCAGACGCTCAAGGAGATGCTTGCCGCCGAGGTGTCGGCGATCGTCGCCAAGCGCCCGGACCTCAAGGTGGTGAAGGTGGCCGACGCGGTGCCCGACAACTGGGAGTTCCTGGGCTCGTCGAAGCTGCCTCAGGGAGAGGAGGTCATCGACTTCTTCCACGCCAGCGAGCATCTGCACGCGGCCGTCGCGGCCGCCTACGGCGACGCCACGCGCGAGACGCAGTACCGCTTCGAGACCTTGCGCGACACGCTGCGCGAGCAAGACGGCGGCGTCGAAAAGGTCATCCGCGCGCTCAAGCACCTGGCGACCAAGCACGCACATAGCCGCATCATCCAGCGGGCGCTCGCTTACTTCCGCAAGCATCGCGGGCGCATGGCGTACGCATCGATCAAGGCGCGAGGCTTGATGATCGGCTCCGGCATCGTGGAGGCCGCCTGCAAGACCGTCGTCACGCAGCGGCTCAAGCAAAGCGGCATGCGCTGGAGCGCAGCCGGTGCGCAGGCGGTCCTCACCCCTCGCGGCTGGGATCAGAGCGAGCGCTTCGACGAAGCGTGGGCCCTCGTCGCCGCCTCGTTTCAGACCGAGGTCACCGTCCTGGCCAACGTCATCGCCTTCAAGCCGCAGCCCACGTCCAAGCGCAAGACCGCGTCACGATGAGACCTACACCCTGACGTCACGTCACGTTGGGCCGCTCCCGGCGGCGAGCCGACCCCGCGTCGTGATGCTCGCGCCCGGCCTCGCCGTCGTGGACGAAGAGGCAGCGGTTCACCTAAATGAATGGCTATGGCGATCGGTGAGGCCGCAGGGCGAGACCTTACGTCGCAGCCGCAGCGCTTCGAGAATCTCCGGCGTCCGCCGACCAGGCTCCGAAGCGTCGCTCCGGCGTCGCCCGTGGAGTGACTAGGTCACGGGGTCGGCGCCGGGCGGGCGCAGGCCGTGCTGCTCGAGGAGGCGGTAAAGGTACTGCCGGGAGATGCCCATGCTGGCCGCCGCTTGCGTCATGTTCCCGCCGGCCGCGGCGATCTTGGCCTCGATGTAGCGCCGCTCGAACGCCGCCACCACGAACTCGCGCGCGGCCTTGAGGGGGAGCTCCAGCGACTCGAGGCCGACGGCGGCTGGCTGGCGGTCCTT
>DASQYN010000100.1:0-8382 GCA_035639215.1 Burkholderiales bacterium | reverse complement strand
GCGCCTTTAACGCACGCCGCGTAAGGTGCGGCAATGACTTTTACGGCGCTGTATCTGCGATCCGCCACCGGCTATGTCGGCTTCATCGAGGAGCTGCCCGGGATCAATTCCTACGGGCGCTCGCTCGACGAGGCGCGGACGATGCTCGTCCGGCTCGCGGAGGTGGCCTTCGACGCCGAGCGGCGCGCGAGTGCCGAGCTGCTGCGCGGCCGAGAGGTGCTGCGCGAGGCTTTCGTGCTGCGCGCTGCCGACTAGGGCGCGCCGCGGAGGATCCAGCGCACGAGCGCTCGCGCGTCCTCCTCGCTGATGGCCACTCGGTTCTCCGGCATCAGCGCCAGGTCGGTCTTGTATTTCCAATGCCGGTTCTGCGGACCTGCACCGTGGATCACCGCGGCGACCAGCCGCTCTTCCGCGCCGGGCTTGCCCCGTCGTCGGCGTGCGCGCTCGCGTAAGCGAACGCCGAGGCAGCGAGCACGACAACGGCAATCCGGCGCCTGCGGCCGATTGAACCTAGCAACTCGCAGGCGCTTGATCTCCGTCAAAGTGCCGGCAAAGCGGCGGGCTAGCATGAATTTGCGCGGTTCCTGGTTGGGACGCGCGAGATGAGCGGCCCGGGGCACCGGGCGAGAACATGGGCCTAAGCGGCGCCATGTCGGATGGAAACGACGCTCAGACCGGCCGGAGTGAGGTCTAAAGACGCCGGACCGGCATTTCCACCAGGGCTCGCCTTTCCCAAGCGGTGGCGGGCCCTTCTTATTTGTGGCGCACCAATGGAGAGGCGATGAAGATCTCAGACATCTGCACCCGGGAAATCGTCATGGCGGACACGCGGGCGAGCCTCAAGGAGGCCGCGACGCTCATGCGCGAGCAGCACGTCGGCACGCTGCTCGTCGTGGCGAGCGACGGCGGCGGCATGCAGGCGGTGGGAATCCTCACCGATCGCGACCTCGTGATCGAAGCGATGGCGCGCGGCCTCGACGCAGCGCAGACGAGCATCGGGCGGCTGGCCGAGGGCAAGCTCGCGGTGGTGCGCGAAAGCGCGAGCGTCGACGACGCCATAGCGGCGATGAAGGAGCGCGGCGTGCGGCGCCTGCTCGTGGCGAACGAGAAGGGCGAGCTCGACGGCATCGTCTCGCTCGACGATCTGCTCGACGTGCTGGCGCACGAGATGTCGCAGCTCGCGCGCGCGGTTCGCGGCGGGCTCGAGCGCGAAGCGGCCGAGCGCGCGCCACTTCACCAGAGCGAGCCCCGCGCGGTGCGCATCCCGGCCTGCTCGTACGTCTGATCGAAGTCGACGCCTCGTACGGCGAAGGCGGCGGGCAGCTTCTGCGCACGGCAGTCGCCCTGTCGGCGCTCACCGGAGCCGCAGTCGAGCTCGTCAACGTGCGAGCGAAGCGGCAGCGGCCCGGTCTTGCGCCCCAGCATCTCGCGGCGGTGCGTGCGGTGGGTGAGCTCTGCGGCGCACGCTGCGAAGGGCTCGAGCTGCGCAGCATGCGGCTGCGCTTCGCGCCGGGCATGCGGCCCGCCGGCGGCGAGTTGGCGGTCAATGTGGGAACCGCGGGGAGCGTCACGCTGGTCCTGCAGGCGCTCGTGCCCGTGCTGCTCGACGCTCGGGCGCCGGCGCGCCTCGTGGTGACCGGCGGCACCGACGTGCGCCAGGCACCGTCGTGGGACTATTTCTGCCGCGTGCTGCTGCCCCTTCTCGCTCGCATGGGCTTGCGCGTGGACGCGTCGATCATGCGCCGCGGCTACTACCCCCGCGGCGGCGGCCAGGTGGCGGTGGAAGTCGAGCCCGGCGTGCCCGAACCCCTGGCGCCGGGCAAGCCAAAGAGCGCGTGGCAAATCGCCGGCGAAGCGCATGTCGCAAACCTTCCCGCGACGATCGCGGAGCGCATGCGCTCGGCCGCGCTCACTTCCCTCGGCAGAGAAGCGCGCATCGAAACGCGTGCGCTCGCACGAGGCGAAGCGATCGGCACGGGCGGCGCGGTCACGCTCTGGGCGCGCAGCGATGCGGTACTGCTCGGCGCCTCGCGCGTCGCCGAGCGCGGCGTGCGCGCCGAGGCGCTCGGCGAAGCCGCGGCGAGCGAGCTCGCCGCAGATCTACAGAGCGGCGCGACGCTCGACCTGCACGCGGCCGACCAGGTGCTCGTCTACGCGGCGATGGCGAAAGGGAAGTCGCGCTTCTCGGCGCGCGCGCTATCGAGCCATGCGCGCACGGCGATGTGGCTCATCCCGAAGTTCCTGCCGGCGCGCTTCTCCGTCGAGGAAAAGGGAGGCCTCGCGCACATCGGCGTCGAGCCCGGTCAGCTCGAGCGCTCGTAGACGAGCGTTCTCGCCTCGTTCACACCCGGCTCGCGCATCCACAACGCGTCGTCCGGATCGCGGCACTCGAGCGCCACCGGCGAGCCGAGGCGATCCTGGAGCTCGCGGCGCCATGCCTCGCGATTGGCGACCCACAGCGCCAGCGTTTCTTCGCTGTCGGCGACCGGCCGCAGCTCGAGCTGCACGTCGAGCGCGCCGTTGCCGGCCGCGGTGTTATCGAGCAGCCAGAGCCGCGCTATGCGCGGATTGCCGGCGGCCCATGCCGTGAGCGTTTCGTTGACGCCCATGGCAGCTCAGCGCGGCTCGTCGCGCCGGACGTGGCGCCTGAGCTGCCGCTTCATGCGGTCGTCGCGCGACGGGGCGCGGCCCGTGCCTTCCTGGACGCCGAGCGACGACGCGGCTTCGGGCGCGCGCGGGCCGCGCCATTGGTCGTGGCAGGTGTTGCTGCAGAAGTAGGCGACGTGCTCGGTGCCTTCGCTCACCACCGCTTCGGCTTTCGGCACCGGCTTCGCACACACCTCGCAGAAGACCTTCTGCGGATCGACGGCGGGATTTCGCTTGCTCATGGTTTCCTTTCCTTCACTTTCATCTCCGCTCGCGGCCGCGCACCACGAGCACGGGAAGCTTCGCATGCGCGAGCACCCGGCTCGTCTCGCTGCCGAGGATGAGGCCGCCGACGGCGCTACGCCCGTGCGAGCCCATGACGATCGCATCGCAGCGCCAGGCGCGCGCGGCGCGCAGGATGCCGGCCCAGGGCTGCGCATCGGTCATGAGCCGCGTTCGGCAGGGAACGCCCGCAGCGCGCGCTGCGCGGACGACCGTGTCGAGTGCCTTTCTCGCGATCGTCTCGGTGAGCCGCTTGTACTCGCCGCGTGAGTACGGGCCGGCGTAGTACTCGGTCGCCTCGCCGCGGATCGGCGCAACGAAAGGCGGCGCGACGTAGACGCCGGTCACCCTGGCGCCGAGCGCCTTGGCGAGCTTCACGCCTTCGCGAACGCCGCTCCCGGCGATGCTCGAGCCGTCGGTGGGCAGGAGGAAGTGCTTGTACATGGCGGCCCCTAGTGGGAAAGCGACGCCTCCCGCTTGACGCTGCGGCGCTCGAGCAAGGCGACGACGGCGGCGTCCTCGACCTGCGGGAAGTGCCGATAGAACTGCCCGACCGCGAGGAACTCGCGCGGCGTCTGGAGGCAGACAAGCTGGTCGGCGTACGGCCTCACGTACTCGACGCTCGCCGGCGGCGCCACCGGCACGGCGCAGACCAGCGCCGCCGGGTTCTTGGCGCGCACGGCGTGTAGCGCGGCGATCATGCTCGCGCCGGTCGCGATCCCGTCGTCCACGACGATGGCGATGCGGCCGGCCCGATCGACCGGCAGGCGCGCCGGCGTATAGAGCGCGCGACGTCGGTGCAGCAGCTCGAGCTGCGCCGCGGTCTCTTTCGCGAGGTAGGCCTCATCGGCGCCCGCCTCGCGGGCATGCGCGGCGAAATAGGTCCAGCCGGTCTCGTCGACCGAGCCGACGGCGAACTCCGGGTTGTCCGGAGCGCGCAGCTTGCGCACCAGGACGACGTCGAGCTCGCCCCCGAGCGCCTCGGCGATCACCGCGCCCATCTCGACCGCGCCGCGCGGGATCGCGAGCACCAGCGGATTGCGGCCGCAATAGAACTCAAGCGCCCTGGCAAGGCGCCGCGCGGCGTCGACGCGGGAATCGAAGAGGTAAGTCACCCGATCATCTTCCCAGCCCACCCCCAACGAGCTTTGAGCGGCGTCAAAGGGCGCGCGGATCTGCCGCCTTGCGTGGAGCTTGACGCCGATCAACCAGCTGTCCGCCGCGCACGCGCAGCATGCGCGGCATGCTCCAGGACTTCCTGCCGGGATGGCGCATCGCGTACTTCTCGATGGAGATCGCCCTGCGTGCGGAGATTCCGAGCTATAGCGGCGGCCTCGGCGTCCTGGCCGGCGACACCCTGCGCACCGCGGCCGATCTGGAGGTGCCGATGGTTGCGGTGAGCCTGGTGAGCCGCCGCGGCTATTTCCGCCAGACGATCGACGCGCAGGGACGGCAGGTCGAGCAACCCGATCCGTGGGACCCCGAGCGCTTCGCGGCGCCGCTCGAGGCGAAAGTCACCGTGCCGTGCGAGGGCCGTCGTCTCTGGGTCGGCGGCTGGCTGTACGAGCTCGAGTCGCACCCCGGCGGCCGGCAGCCGGTGATCCTGCTCGATACCGACCTGAACGAGAACAGCGCCGCCGACCGCGAGATCACGCACTACCTCTACGGCGGCGACGATCGGTACCGGCTGAAGCAGGAGATCGTGCTCGGCATCGGCGGCGTGCGCATGCTGCACGCGCTCGGGTTCAAGATCATCCGCTATCACATGAACGAAGGGCACTCGGCGCTGCTTACCCTGGAGCTGTTGCGTCGCCACGCGTATCCGCCGGACGCCGTCGCGCCCGGCGAGCCCCGATACGACGTGCCGCACGTGCGGGACATGTGCAGCTTCACCACGCACACGCCTGTGGAAGCCGGGCACGACAAGTTTCCCTACGAGCTCGTCGCGAGCGTGCTTGACGGCTATTTCGACATGGCAACGCTGAGCACCTTCGCAGGACAGGACCGGCTGAACATGACCCGTCTCGCGCTCAGCCTCAGCGACTACGTCAATGGCGTGGCGAAGCGCCACGCCGAGACCTCGCAGCGCCTCTTTCCCGGCTATCGCGTGCGCGTTATCACGAACGGCGTGCACTCGCTCACCTGGACGAGCGCGGTTTTCGCCAGGCTCTACGACAGCCGGCTGCCGGGCTGGTGCTACGAGCCGGAGCTGCTGATGCGCGCCGACAGCCTGCCCGACGACGCGGTCTGGGCAGCTCATGCGGACGCGAAGAACGAGCTGATCGATGCGGTGAAGCAAAGGACCGGCGTGGCGCTGCGCGCAGACCTGCCGATCCTGGGCTTCGCGCGGCGCATGACAGGCTACAAGCGCCCGGATCTGCTCTTCGCGGACCTGGCACGACTGAAGGCGATCGCGGCGCGGCTGCCCTTCCAGATCGTGCTCGGCGGCAAGGCGCACCCGCGCGACGAGGGGGGCCGGCAGCTGATCGCAACGCTGCACGCGCACATAGGCGAGCTTGCGGCAAGCGTGCCGGTCGTCTACCTGCAGAACTACGACATGGCGCTCGCACGCACGATCATCGCCGGGGTCGACGTGTGGCTGAATACCCCGCTCGCGCCCCTGGAGGCGAGCGGCACGAGCGGCATGAAGGCCGCGTTCAACGGCGTGCCGTCCCTGAGCGTGCTCGACGGCTGGTGGATCGAGGGCTGCATCGAGGGCGTGACCGGATGGGCGGTCGGCGACGACAAGGCGCCCGGCGGCATCGCGGACGCGGCGGCGCTGTATCGAAAGCTCGAGGAAGTGGTGCTGCCGCTCTATCACCGCTCGCCGCGCCGCGAATGGATCGCCGTGATGAAGGGCGCGATCGCGAAGAACGCCTCGTTCTTCAACAGTCACCGCATGATGCGGCGCTACGTCACCGAAGCGTATACGCGCTAGCACACCGGCAGGCGGCCGGCGATGACGTCGCGCCAGAGCTGCGGCGCCTCGTCCAGGTTCGCGCGCACAAGCTGCGCGGCGCGCGGCCGCAGCGCGTCGAGCGCCGCCGGGTCGGCGAGGCGCAGGCCGATGTCGGCGAGCGCGGGCTCGGTGATCGACGCGCCGATGCGGCTGAGCAGCCGCACGTAGGCTTCCGCGACGCCCGGAATGTCGGCCGTGAGAGCGCGGGCGATGCGCTCGGCGAGCAGGTTGTAGATCTTTCCGGTATGGCTCACCGCGTTCTTGCCCGCCGCGGCCTCGAGGCTCATCGGGCGATAGGGAGTGATCAATCCGTTGACCCGGTTGCCGCGGCCCACCTGGCCGTCGTCCCCGGCCTCGGCCGAGAGGCCGGTGACCGTGAGGTAGATGTTGTCCGCGCTCTCGCCATCCGCGGTGTTGACCTCGACCGCGACTTCCCCTGGGGCAGCAGCGGTTGCCGCAGCCGCCGCAAGCGAGCGCACGTACGCCTTCTTCGCGAAATAGTCGCCGAGGTCGCGCACGTGCCGGCCCACCAGCGCGCAGGCCACGGTGAGCTCGATGCGCTCGCCGCTGCGCACGCCCATCACCTTCACGTCTTCGCCGATCTCGGGCGCGGCGGCAAGCGTGTCGGGCGCGGTGAGCGAGCGCTCGACGACGAGCACGGCGCGCTCCAGGCGGTCGAGCGGCGCGAAGCCCACGCCGATCGAGGTGTCGTTGGCGCGCGGCACGCCGCTTTCGCCGCCGCGGGCGAAGAGCTCGGCGAGGTCGGACGAGGTCTCGCGCAGCCGTGGCACGATGCGAATGTGCCGCTCGGGGTCGATATGGCGCAGATTGCGGCGCAGCCACTCACGGCTCAGCTCCACCGCGAGCTCCTCCACCGGTACCGTCACGCCGCCGAAGCGCCGCGTGGCGCGGCCGGCGAGGATGATCTCGATCGGCTCGAGAAGCTCGCCGCCGCCGAAGGCCGGACGCGCAGCACCGCCGAGGAGCAGCGCCTTGTCGACGTTGTGATGCAGGACCGTGCCGAATCGCTCCAGGTAGAAGCGCGACAGGCCGATGCTCAGGTTCTCGGCGAGCGCATCGCAAACGGTATCGGGATGGCCGCGTCCCTTGCGCTCCACGACCTCGTTCGCCGCGCTGCCCGGGGCCGGCGCGTCGAGCAGGGTGATCGCGAGATGCGCCGGGCCCATGGCAGGATCGCGGCCATGTTGCGCGGCCCTGGCGTGCCCGCGTTTGCGCAGGATCAAATAGCGCCGCGAGGGAAGGCGCAGAGTGTGAGCATGAAGATCCGTCCCCTGCATGATCGCGTGGTGCTGAAGCGGCTGGAGGTCGAGCGCAAGACGCTTTCCGGCATCGTCATTCCGGAGACCGCCAAGGAAAAGCCCGACCAGGGAGAAGTGATCGCGGTCGGGCCGGGCAAGCGGCTGAAGGACGGCACGCTCGACAAGCCCGACGTCAAGCCAGGCGACAAGGTGCTTTTCGCGAGCTTTGCCGGCCAGGCCGTGAAGATTCGCGGCGAGGAGCTGCTCATCGTGCGCGAAGAGGACCTCATGGGGACGGTGGAAGACTGAGCGCTCGCAGCGAGCTCTCGGCGAACTCGGCGCGCAGCTTCATCGACACGAGCGGCTGGATCTACGACTCACGACTCGTGGCGCGCCGTCAAGGCGCACCTCTACCTCACGCACAACAAGAACTTGAAGGACCCGCTCGGCCCAATCCGTCTCGAGCGTGACCGCGCCGTGCGGCTGGGCTCGAGCGCCTGGAGCTGCGCGACTGGGCGGCCAAGGCGCGGCGCTGGAACGCCCTGCGGCTGATCGCCCTTCTCCGAGGGCGCAGCCTCCGGCGGAAGCTGCGCCCACTCCGGATCAGGAAATCGCGATGGTGTGCCGCTTGGATTTCTCGAGCTTCGGCAGCGTGAGCTCGAGCACCCCGTCCTTCATGGATGCCTTGGCCTTGGAATCGTCGACCGTCGCCGGCAGCCCGATGCTGCGCGAGAACGCGCCGTGCGAGATCTCGCAGCGGTAGTAGTCGCCCTTTTCTTCCTTTTCCTCGGTCTTGGTCTCGCCCTTGATGGTGAGCAGACTGTCCGACACCGAGACCTCGATGTCTTCCTTCTTGTAGCCGGGGACCTCGGCGCGCACGACCACTTCATCGTCCCGGTCGATGACATCGACGCTCGGCATGGCGGCGACTTCGGCGAACGGTCGCTCCCAGCGCTCCCATTCGAACGGCCGCAGCCAGCGTCGGCCGAAAAGCTCGTCCATGGTGCGAGCGATGTCGCCGAACGGACGGGCCGGCGGGATGCGCTCGAGCTTGCCCTTGGAGACCGTGATCTCCTTGCCTTCTTTTGCCATGGGGGTACCTCCGTGGTTGAACTGCGCCGGGAAGTATCGCGCGAGCGCGCCGCGCAAGCTTGATGTGGCGCAAAGGGCGGCGGATTTATGCGAAGGGATAAGAGACGAAGGGACAAGAGACGCCGCGAGGCGGAGGCTCTGTGA
>DASQYN010000099.1:0-5071 GCA_035639215.1 Burkholderiales bacterium | reverse complement strand
ATCTCGACAAGATCTGGCCGCTCATCTACGACGGCCAGTCGGACTCGGCGTCGTTCGACAACGCGCTCGAGCTCCTCGTGATGGGCGGCTATTCGGTCGCCCACGCGATGATGATGATGATCCCGGAGGCATGGGAGAACCACACGCTGATGGATCCGCAGCGGCGCGCGTTCTACGAGTACCACGCCGCGATGATGGAGCCGTGGGACGGGCCGGCGTCGATCGCCTTCACCGACGGGCGGCAGATCGGCGCGACGCTCGACCGCAACGGCCTGCGGCCCTCGCGCTACATCGTCACCGACGACGATCTCGTGATCATGGGCTCGGAGTGCGGCTGCCTGCCGGTGCCCGAGGAAAAGATCATCAAGAAATGGCGCCTGCAGCCGGGCAAGATGTTCCTGGTCGACCTGGAAAAGGGCCGCATCGTCGACGACAAGGAGCTCAAGGACTCGCTCGCGAGCGCCCGCCCCTATGCCGAGTGGATCGAGCGCATCCGCGTCAAGCTCGACGACGTCGAGAGCGAGAAGACGCCGCCGCTGAAATCCAGCGTGCCGCTGCTCGATCGCCAGCAGGCATTCGCCTACACGCAGGAGGACCTGAAGTTCATCCTGCAGCCGATGGCCGCCAACGGCGAGGAGCCGGTCGGCTCGATGGGCAACGACTCGCCGCTCGCGGTGATCTCCAACAAGAACAAGACGCTCTACCACTATTTCAAGCAGCTCTTCGCCCAGGTGACGAACCCCGCGATCGACCCCATCCGCGAGGAGCTGGTGATGTCGCTCGTGTCGTTCATCGGTCCGAAGCCGAACCTGCTCGGCATCGACGAGATAAACCCGCCGCTGCGCCTCGAGGTGTCGCAGCCGGTGCTCGATTTCTACGAGATGGAGAAGATCCGCCACATCGAGCGCTACACCAGCGGCAAATTCAAGTGCTGGGAGCTGGACATCACCTATCCGGTGGCCTGGGGCAAGGAAGCGGTCGAGGCTCGCCTTGCCTCGCTCGCCGCGCAGGCCGAGGACGCCGTGCGCTCGGGCTACTCGATCATCGTCATCTCCGACCGCCTGGTCGATCGGGAGCGCGTCGCGATCCCGGCGCTTCTCGCGTTGAGCGCGATTCATCAGCATCTGGTCGGCAAAGGCTTGCGCACCAGCACGGGCCTCGTCGTCGAGACCGGCAGCGCGCGCGAAGTGCACCACTTCGCGCTGCTCGGCGGCTACGGCGCCGAGGCCGTGCATCCCTACCTGGCCCTCGAAACCGTGCTCGCGCTGCACGCGGGCGACCGCGCGGCCGGCTCGAAGGCGGTCAAGAACTACGTCAAGGCGATCGGCAAGGGCCTGAAGAAGGTGATGTCCAAGATGGGCATCTCCACCTACATGTCCTACACCGGCTCGCAGATCTTCGAGGCGGTGGGCCTCGCGCGCTCGCTGGTCGACAAGTACTTCACCGGCACCGCCTCGAACATCGAGGGCATCGACCTCTTCGACGTCGCCGATGAGGCGATGCGCATCCATCGCGGCGCCTTCGACGAGCGCGACCCGGTGCTCGCGACGATGCTCGACGCCGGCGGCGAGTACGCCTGGCGCGTGCGCGGCGAGGAGCACGCCTGGACGCCCGACGCGATCGCCAAGCTGCAGCATGCGGCGCGCAACAACGCGTACACCACGTACAAGGAGTACGCGTCGATCATCAACGACCAGTCGCGCCGCCACATGACCTTCCGGGGCCTGTTCGAGTTCCGCTTCGGCGAGAGGAAGCCCGTGCCGATCGAGGAAGTCGAGCCGGCGGCGCAGATCGTCAAGCGCTTCTCGACCGGCGCAATGTCGCTCGGCTCGATCTCCACCGAGGCGCACACCACCCTGGCCATCGCCATGAACCGCATCGGCGGCAAGTCCAATACCGGCGAGGGCGGCGAAGACTGGCGGCGCTATGCGGCGGTCAAAGCCGGCGAATCGCTGCAGACGCGGCTTGGAAAAAGCAGAGTCGAAGTCGACCTCCCGCTGCGCGAGGGCGATTCGCTCAAGTCGAAGATCAAGCAGGTCGCTTCCGGGCGCTTCGGCGTTACCGCCGAATACCTGGCGAGTGCCGAGATGCTGCAGATCAAGATCGCGCAAGGCGCGAAGCCCGGCGAAGGCGGGCAGCTGCCCGGACGCAAGGTCTCGGAGTACATCGCCGAGCTGCGCTACGCCACGCCCGGCGTGGAGCTGATCTCGCCGCCGCCGCACCACGACATCTACTCCATCGAGGACCTCGCCCAGCTCATCCACGACCTGAAGAACGCGAATCCCGAGGCGGCGATCTCGGTGAAGCTCGTCTCCGAGGTCGGCGTGGGCACCATCGCCGCCGGCGTCGCGAAGGGCAAGGCCGACCACGTGACCATCGCCGGGCACGACGGCGGCACCGGCGCGTCGCCCTGGTCGTCGATCAAGCATGCCGGCACGCCGTGGGAGCTCGGGCTCGCGGAAACGCAGCAAACGCTGGTGCTGAACCGTCTCAGAGGGCGCATCGCCGTGCAGGTCGACGGGCAGATGAAGACCGGTCGCGACGTCGTCATCGGCGCCATCCTCGGCGCCGACGAGTTCGGCTTCGCCACGGCGCCGCTCGTCGTCGAAGGCTGCATCATGATGCGCAAGTGTCATCTCAACACCTGCCCGGTCGGCGTCGCCACGCAGGACCCGGTGCTGCGCCGGAAGTTCGAGGGCAAGCCCGAGCACGTGGTGAACTACTTCTTCTTCGTCGCCGAGGAGGCGCGCGAGCTGATGGCGCAGCTGGGCGTGCGCTCGGTCGATGAATTGATCGGCCGCACCGAGCTGCTCGACACCAGGAAGGGTATCGAGCACTGGAAGGCGCGCGGGCTCGACTTCTCGCGCGTCTTCGCCGCGCCGAAGATGCCGCGGGAAGTGGCGCGCCTGCGCTGCGAGAGCCAGGCGCACGGCTTGGAGAAGGCGCTCGACAACCGGCTGATCGAGCTGGCGGGGCCGGCGCTCGAGCGGCGCGAGAAAGTGACCATCGACACGCCGATCCGCAACATCAATCGCACCGTCGGCACGATGCTCTCGTACCACATCGCCAAGCGCTACGGGCACGAGGGGCTGCCGGACGACACCATCCATGTGCGTCTCGCCGGCTCGGCGGGCCAGAGCTTCGGCGCCTTCCTCGCGCGCGGCGTGACGCTCGACCTGGTCGGCGACACGAACGACTATTGCGGCAAGGGACTCTCTGGCGGGCGCATCTCGGTGCAGCCCTCGCCGAAGTTCCGCGGCGAGCCGGCGGAGAACATCATCACCGGCAACGTCGTGCTCTACGGCGCGATCGGCGGCGAGGCGTACTTCCGCGGCGTCGCGGGCGAGCGCTTCGCGGTGCGCAACTCCGGCGCCCGCGCGGTGGTCGAGGGCGTCGGCGATCACGGCTGCGAGTACATGACCGGCGGCACGGTGGTGGTGTTGGGGGCCACGGGAAGAAACTTCGCCGCCGGCATGTCGGGCGGCATCGCCTACGTGCTCGACCTGCAGGGTGATTTCGCCAAGCGCTGCAACCCCGCGATGGTCGAGCTCGAGCCGGTGCTGCCGGAGTCCGAGCAGCAGGCGAAGCTGGCGCGCGAGCTCTGGCACGAGCGACAGTCCGACGAAGCGATCCTGAAAGGCTTGGTGGAGAAGCACGCGCGCTATACCAACTCGCGCCGCGCGGCCGAGATCCTCGAGAACTGGGCGCAATACCGGACGAAGTTCGTCAAGGTTTTCCCGAAAGAGTATCGCCGTGCGCTGAGCGAGCTCGCCGCCCAGAAGAAAGCGGCGGCCTGAGTTGGAGAAATAAGTGGGCAAGATCACGGGATTTCTCGAGCACGAGCGGCTCGAGGAGCCGCACGAGGCGGCCGAGGCGCGCAAGAAGCACTATCGCGAGTTCTACGCGCGGCTCGCCGACGACGCCGCCGGGGTGCAGGGCGCGCGCTGCATGGATTGCGGCATTCCTTTCTGCCAGTCGGGTTGCCCGGTCAACAACCTGATTCCCGACTGGAACGACCTCGTCTATCGCCAGCAATGGAAGCAGGCGATCGAGACCCTGCATTCCACCAATAACTTCCCCGAGTTCACGGGCCGCGTCTGCCCGGCGCCGTGCGAGGAAGCGTGCGTGCTGCGCATCAACGACGACCCGGTCGGCATCAAGTCGATCGAGCACGCGATCGCCGACAAGGCGTGGGAAGAGGGCTGGGTGCGGCCGCAGCGCGCCGCGCATCCGACGGGCAAGCGCATCGCGATCATCGGCTCCGGTCCCGCCGGCCTCGCCTGCGCGCAGCAGCTCGCGCGCGCCGGCCACGATGTCACGGTGCTCGAGAAGAGCGACCGCATCGGCGGCCTGCTTCGCTACGGCATTCCGGATTTCAAGCTGGACAAGGGCGTCATCGACCGGCGCCTGGAGCAGCTGCGCGGCGAGGGCGTCAAGTTCCGCAGCGGCGTTTTCGTCGGCGTGCAGCGGCCAGGGCCGGGCATCGGCAACGATGCGCGCGAGAGCGTCTCGCCCGAGGATCTAAAGCGCCGGTTCGACGCCATCGTGCTTGCTGGCGGCGCGGAAGTGCCGCGCGACCTGCCGATTCCGGGGCGCAACCTCGGCGGCGTCCACTTCGCCATGGAATTCCTGCCGCTGCAGAACAAGCGCGTCGCCGGCGACGGCTCGGTGCCCGAGCTCTTCGCCACCGGCAAGCACGTGGTGGTGATCGGCGGTGGCGACACCGGGTCCGACTGCGTCGGCACCTCGAACCGCCACGGCGCGAAATCGGTCACCCAGTTCGAGCTCCTGCCCATGCCTGCCGACGTCGAGCGCAATCCCGTGTGGCCGTACTGGCCGACCCGGCTGCGCACCTAGTCGTCTCACGAGGAGGGCGTGCAGCGCGACTGGTCGATCGCGACGAAGGAATTCGCAGGCGAGGGCGGCAAGTTGAAGGCGCTGAAAGCCGTGCGCCTGGAGTGGCGCGACGGCAAGCCGGCCGAGGTGCCGGGCTCCGAGTTCGAAATTCCCGCCGACCTCGTGCTCCTCGCCATGGGCTTCGTCTCGCCGCTGCAATCGCTCCTCGACGAGC
>DASQYN010000098.1:0-2837 GCA_035639215.1 Burkholderiales bacterium | reverse complement strand
CACCAGGACTTCCGGCGCAGAGGCGCCGGCGGTGATCCCGATGCGCTTCTTGCCCGCGATCCACTCCGGCTTCAGGTCGGCGGCGCTGTCGACCATGTAGGCCTGCGCGCCCATGTGCTCGGCGACCTCGCGCAGGCGGTTGGAGTTGGAGCTGTTCGGCGAGCCGACCACGATCACCACCTCGCACTGCGGCGCCACCAGCTTCACCGCATCCTGCCGGTTCTGCGTGGCGTAGCAGATGTCGTCCTTTTTCGGCCCGCGGATCGAGGCGAAGCGCTGCCGCAGCGCGGCGATCATGGCGCGCGCGTCGTCCACGGAAAGCGTGGTCTGGGTCACGTAGGCGAGCTTGTCCGGCGAGGCGACCTGCAGCGCGGCGACGTCCTCGAGGGTCTCGACGAGGTGCATTCCCGCCGTCGCCTGGCCCATGGTGCCTTCCGCTTCGGGATGGCCCTTGTGCCCGATCATCACGATCTCGTAGCCCTCGCGCAGCATCTTCGCCACCTCGAGGTGCACCTTGGTGACCAGCGGGCAGGTGGCGTCGAACACCTTGAGGCCGCGCGCCTTCGCCTCGCGCTGCACGTCGAGGGAGACGCCGTGGGCACTGAAGATGACGATGCCGCCCGCCGGCACCTGGGCGAGCTCGTCGACGAACACCGCGCCCTTGGCGCGCAGGCTCGCCACGACGTACTTGTTGTGCACGATCTCGTGGCGCACGTAGATCGGCGCGCCGTGCAGCGCGAGCGCGCGCTCGACGATCTCGATTGCGCGCTCGACACCGGCGCAGAAGCCGCGCGGATTGGCGAGGACGACTTCCATCAGGCCGATTGTCTCATCGCGGGCGCCGCGCGTACGCCTGATCAAAAGCGTCTTCCAGGCGGGAATGGGTGCCGCGCAGGCCGTCGATCACCCGCTTTGCCCAGTCAAAGTACTCCTGGCGCCGCTCGAGCGGCCACCCTGCCGGGGGACGCTCGGCGACGTCGCGCAGGTTGCACAGCTTGTCGGCCAACTTGACCAGCTTCGCCTCGCGGCTGAGGTGCGGCGCATGCTCGATCTGCAGGCGCTTGCGCTCCGCCTTGGAGAGCCGCTTGTCGTCGGTGACCTCGGCGACGGTGCGGGCGATACGCGAGCCGAACGCGTCGACCAGCTCCTCATGGGTGGTCGCCGTGTCTTCCACGGTGTCGTGGAGCAGCGCCGCGCACAGCACCTCGACGTCGGTAATGCCGGCCTCGTTCACCAGCACGTCGGCGAGGGCGATCGGATGATTGATGTAGGGCGAAGCTTCCGCGTCCTTGCGCCGCTGGTCGCGGTGCTTGTGCGCGGCGAACGCGAGCGCCTTAAGCAGAAGAGCGAGCTCGCCTTTCACGGTGCACGAAACCCTCGAGAATGAGCAGCAGCGCGCCGATCGTGATCGCCGAGTCGGCGACGTTGAACGCCGGCCAGTGATAGCCGCCCGCGTGGGCATCGAGGAAATCGACCACCTGGCCGAAGCGCAGCCGGTCGATCACGTTGCCCAGGGCGCCGCCCAGGATCAGCGCGAGCGCGGAGCAGAGCAGCCGCTCGCGGGGACGGCGCACGATCATGAAGCTGACGAGCGCGGCGGCGCCGACGGCGAAGGCGATGAGCAGCGGCTTCTGCCAGCCGCCCGCGTCGGAAAGAAAGCTGAACGCCGCCCCCTTGTTGTAGACCAGCACCAGATTGAAGAACGGCGCGAGCTCGAGGCGTTCGCCGAGCGCGAAGCGGGCAAGCACCAGCGCCTTCGTCGCCTGATCCGCCAGCACGACGAGCGCCGCGAGGGCGAACCAGCGCCAGGCGCTAGACATGCCTGCGGGATTCACCCGGCCCTGCGAGGTTGCCGCGGCAGCGCGCGCACAGCCCTTCCTCGTCGACGTCCGGCGTGTAGTGCCAGCAGCGGTCGCACTTGGCGTTCGTGCTCGGCGCCACCCGCACCGCGGACGCGCCGCGATGCAGCCGCGCCGCCGACGTGATGAGGAGAAACTTCAGCTCGTTCTCCAGGCTGGCGAGCGCCTCGTAGTCCGCCCCGTCGGCATGGAAGTCCACCTCCGCCTGCAGCGACGAGCCGAGCTTGCCCGCCGCGCGCAGCGCCTCGATCTCCTTGCGCAGCGGCGCGCGCAGGTCGCGCAGGCGCTGCCACTTGGCCAGCAATGCCGCCCCGTCGGCCGGCGCGGGGAATTCATGCCAGGTATGAAAGAACACGCTGTCGTCCTCGCCTCTGGCGAATACCTGCCAGAGCTCTTCGGCGGTGAAGGAAAGAATCGGCGCCATCAGGCGCACCAGGCTGTGGGTGATGTGATGCAGCGCCGTCTGCGCCGAGCGCCGCGCTCGCGAATCGGCGCGGCAGGTGTAGAGCCGGTCCTTCAGCACGTCGAGATAGAAGGCGCCGAGGTCCTCCGAGCAGAAGCTCTGCAGCCTCTGCGCGACCAGGTGGAACTGGTAGCGATCGTAGTCGGCCGCCACCGCGCGCTGCATCTCCGCGGTCATCGCCAGCGCGTAGCGGTCGATCTCGACCATTTCCCCCACCGGCACGCCGTGCCGCGCGCCATCGAAGTCCGCCGTATTGGCGAGCAGGAAGCGCAGCGTGTTGCGCACGCGCCGGTAGCTTTCCACGACGCGCTTCAAGATCTCGTTGGAGATGAAGAGCTCGCCCGAGTAGTCGGTGCTCGCCACCCAGAGACGCAGGATCTCGGCGCCGAGCGTGCTGGAAACTTGCTGCGGCGCGACGACGTTGCCCTTCGACTTCGACATCTTGCGCCCCTCGCCGTCGACCACGAAGCCGTGCGTGAGGAGCGCCTTGTACGGCGGCACGCCGTCCAGCATGC
>DASQYN010000097.1:0-4435 GCA_035639215.1 Burkholderiales bacterium | reverse complement strand
ACCCAGTCGACGTTGCCGGCGAGGAGCTGCTCCCAGAGATACTCGACGTCCTCGCGCGGGCGGATCGGCGGATTCACCTTGGCGAGCGGTCCGGCCTTCGAGTTCACGTCGAGCACGAGATGGCCGATGGTCACCTCGCGGCGGAAATCGATGTGCGGGAAGAGCTCCGCCATCTGCAGCGCTGCCGAAAGGGCCTTGCGCGAGGAAAGGTGCAGCAGGTTGATGTTCGGCAGCGCCGCTTCGTCGGCGAGATAGGAGGCGATGAAAACGGCGAGTCCTTCGGAGTGAGGCGGGCGAGCCGCGTTATAGGCGGCGAGGCCTTTCAGCTTGCCCTCGCTCTCCACGATCTTCGTGTACGCGGTCATGATCTCCGCCGTCTCGCAGTGCAGCGAGAGGCTGATCTGCGCCGCCTTGTCGGGAAAGCGCTCGCGGACGGCCTGCACGCCGCGCATGATGAACTCGAAATGCGCGTAGTCGTAACGCTCCTCCGGCCCGATCATGAGGAAGTCGCGCTGGCTGTCCGAGCGACCGTGCAGACCGTGCGAGCCGTAGAACATGAAGATCTTGAAGGACGACACGCCGTGCTTGTCGACGAGCTGCGGGATCTCGCGAATGTGCGTCGAATCCATGGGCGCGAGGTGGTAGCCGTAGTCGACGTGGAAGCGCCCGGCGGAGAGCTTCAGCACTTCGGGAAAGAAGCTCCGGTACGGTCCGCCCTTGTTGAGGTAGTACTGTCCGGTGCGGAAATAATTGAGGCTCGAGGTGACGCCGCCTTGCGCCGCGGCGCGGCTTTCGCTCACGGCGTCCTCCGCGAGCGGCGCGTAGATGCCGGCGTGCATGTGAGCGTCGACCACGCCCGGAAAGGCGAGCCGCCCGTTACCGTCGTAGACCTCCTTTGCGTCTTTCGCGGGGATGTCGGCGGCGATCTTCGCAAACTTTCCACCGCTCACAGCGATGTCCGCGCTATGCACGGCGTGGCCCTGTGGCCGCACCACGCGCACGTTCTTGATCACGAGGTCCCACTGCCTTGCCGCTGCCATCACTTTCTCCCCTGGTCGAGCTTTGCCGCCTTCACCACCGGCGTCCATTTTTCTATGTCCGTACGGATGAACGCCAAGAACTGCGGGCCGCGCAGCCCGGTGACGGTCATGCCGGTTTCCTCCAGCCGGCCGCGCACATCCGCAGCGGCGAGCGCGTGCACCGTTTCGTCTTCCAGTCGCTTCGCGATTGCCGGCGGCAGGCCGGCCGGGCCGGCGAGACCGAACCACGAATCGCCCGCCACGCCCGGAACGGTCTCCTGGAGGGTAGGCAGATCCGGATGGCTGGCGAGCCGCCGTTCCGAGCTGACGGCGAGCAGGCGGATTCGCCCGGCGCGCGCCTGGTTCACCGCGTTGATCATGCCGTCGAAGTCGGCGTCGAGCTGGCCGCTCAGCAGATCGGCGAAGGCCGGCGCGGCGCCTTTATACGGAATGTGCACGATGTCGATGCCGGCTTTCAGTTTCAGCAGCTCGCCGGTCAGATGTCCGGCCGAGCCCGGGCCGGCCGAGCCGTAAAAGAGCTTTCCCGGGTTCGCCTTCGCATACGCCACAAGCTCCGCGACCGAGTGGATAGGCGAGTCGGCTCTGACCACGAGCGCGTTGGGGAACGAGCCGATCATAGCGATGTGAGTCAGGTCCCTGAGCGGGTCGTAGCGGACGTTGCGGTTCGTCAACGGACCGGTGACGATCGAGGGAAGGGCCGTGACGATGAGGGTATAGCCGTCGGCCGGAGCCTTCGCGACGAGCTCGGTGCCGAGCGTCGCGCCCGCGCCGGGGCGGTTCTCGACGACGACGGGCTGGCCGAGGGCCTGGTCGAACTTGGCGGCGAGGAGGCGCGCCACGACATCGGTCGAACCGCCCGGCGGAAACGGCACGACCAGCCGGACCGGCCGACTCGGATAGTCGCTTTGCGCTGCGGCGAGCGCCGGCAGAAGGAGAGCGAGCGCGAAGAGCAGGGCTTTCATGGATTTTTCTCCACGGAGTGCGGGAAACGGGCGGCCAGCCTCGCGCGCCACGGTGCATCGGGCGCGAGCCAGGCTTCAAGCGAGGGTCGATCGCAGGGCGCGCCGGCAAGATGGCGCTGCGCGGCCCAGCCGAGGGACAGGTTTGATGAGATCACCGGTGGGCCCGCCGGCGCGCGCACGATGGCGCCAAGGCTCGGCATTCCGGTGCCGGTGACCAATATGCAATCGACGCTCGCCCGGGCAAGCGCGCGCACCTCCTTCAGCGCGTCGTGCGAGCCGAGCTCGTAGATGCGCCGGGTGTCGGAGCGATCGCCGCCAGGGCTTCGCACCTCCGCGACATCGCGCCCTTGCCCGCGCCAGAAGGCGACGCAGGACTCGGTGAGCCAGTCGGGATAGGGGGACACCAGGGCGATGCGACGCGCCTCCAGCGCGTCGAGCGCATGGAGCACCGCGCGCGCGGCCGAGACGATTGGCGAGGCGATCGCGGCGAACGCGCGCTGCTCCTCGGCGAGGCCGACGAGATAGGTCGAGCCGGTGCAGGCGAACAGGCAAAGCTGCGGTTGCGCTGTGTCGAACGCCCGCAGCGCCGCTGTAAGGTTGTGGAAGTAGCCGAGCAGCCGGCTGCGCGAGTCGGCATCGAAGCAGGTGAGCCGCGATACCACGCTCGCCACGTCGGGCGGCAGCAGCAGAGAAAGCTCCGCCTCGACGGTGATGTTCGCCTGAGGGGTCAGGATGCCGACGAGCCCACGCGAAGCATATTCGAAGCTCATGCGGCGATTGCCTGCGCTTGCCGGAGGCCCTCGATCATCGAGGTGCGCAGCAGGTGGCGCAGCGCGCGGCTACGATCCGCAGCGATGGCCTGGAGCTCGCGCAGGGCGGCGAGCCGCTTCTGCGGGTCGGGCTCCTGCATGCGCGCCCGGTTGCGTCCCGACTGGGCAAGGATCTGCTCGAGCGCTACCGGGCGGCGTTGCCGCTCGTACAGGTCGAGCAGCTCGGCTGCGGCTTCCCGGCGCACCACCCGGATCAGCTTCTCGGCCAGGCTGAACGCGTCGTGGATGCCGCCGTTCATTCCCATGCCGCCCGACGGGCTGTTGAGGTGCGCGGCGTCGCCGGCGAGAAGCACTCGGCCGGCGCGATAGCGGTCCACCACGCGCTGGTGAATCCGGTAAGGCCGCTTTTGCAGGACTTCGTAGCGCTGAGCGCGCGGCACGATCTGCTGCAGCTTCCGCTCGATAGCGTCGTCTTCGAGGGCCGCTTCCGCCGATTCCCCGTCGTCCGGGTAGAGGGACACGCGCCATTCGCCTGGAAGGCGCAGCAGGCTGAAGGTGCCGGTGGGCGCCCAGCAATAGTTGACCCCGGAAAGCCCCTCCAGGTGGGCGGCAAAGTCGAAATGCGTCGTCGCGAGGAGCGTCGTCTCGGGGAAGGTCACCCCTTCGAAGCCGAGCCCGAGCGCCTTGCGCACGGCGCTGCGCGCGCCATCGGCGCCGACCAGGTAGGCGCAGTGCAGCTCCGTGCGCTCGCCGCCTTGCTCCACCGTAAGCCGCACCGCGTCCTCGGTCTGATCGATCTCGAACGCTCGCGCCTCGAACCACAGCTCTCCCGGATACAGCGAGACGAGCATGCGGGAGAGCTTCCATTGCTCGCATTGCAGCCGGTAAGGATGTCCGGTATGGCCCTTCAACAGCGAAAGATCGAATTCCGCGCGCTCGCCCGTCTCGTGCATTCGCACCTGCCACGTCGGCGTGACGAGTCCCTGCCGGATGAGGCCGGCGGTGACGCCGAACTCCTCCAGCATGTCGAGCGTCGGCGGATGGAACGTGGAAGCGCGCAGCTCCGCGTTCAGCTGCGCCGCCGCCTCGAGCAGGAGCACGTCGACGCTGGCTCTCGCGAGCTTCAGCGCGCAGACCAGCCCCACGGGCCCGGCGCCAACCACGATGACGTCGTGCCGGCGGCTCACTTCTCGTAGCGCTTGCCGAGCTCGAGCATGTCCGGCGTGCCGATGATGCGATTCAACCCCTCGAAATCGAGCATCCGCGCGCGCAGGCTCGCGGTCGTGCCGTCGCGCCTGAGCGCGGCGAAGAATTCCCTCGCCGAGAAGGCGAGGCAGCGCGCGATGGCGCCCGGAAAGATGGCGATGCGATAGCCGAGTCGCTCCAGGCCCGCCGCGTCGAAGAGCGGCGTCTTGCCGCCTTCGACCATGTTGGCGAGCAAAGGCGCTCGCGCGGCGAAGCGCCGGGTAATGGCCCGCATCTCGTCCTCGCTGCGCGGCGCCTCGATGAAGAGCGCGTCCGCGCCCGCTTCCAGATAGCGCTCGGCGCGCTCGAGCGCCGGCTCGACGCCCTCGACCGCGATCGCGTCGGTGCGCGCCATGACTAGCGCCTCGCGGCGCGAGTCGAGCGCCGCCTTGATCTTCCCCGCCATCTCCGGCCCCGG
>DASQYN010000096.1:0-3307 GCA_035639215.1 Burkholderiales bacterium | reverse complement strand
GTCGAGCAGGTACAGCCGCTGCTCGGTCTCGCCCGCGGCGCGGGCATCCTTGCTGTGCATGTCGAGACAGAACGCGCAGCCGTTGATCTGGGAGGCGCGCATCTTCACGAGCTCCAGCAGGCCAGGCTCCAGGCCCGAGCCGTTGACATACGCCTGCAATCCCAACATGGCCTGCAGGGCGCGCGGGGCGACTTTGCGATGATCGATCCGGGGTTTCATGGCAGCTCCTTTCGTTGAAAGCCTTCGCTTATCGGACGTCGGGAACGGCGCGCCGGTGACCGGCCCGGCGGCCGTTTCGCAGCGCAAAATTGCGGTCACACGATGCTGCGCTCGTGCGTCTATTAGAGGTGGATGACAAAACCGAAGCTTTCCTCCGGCTGAGGCCAAGGCTTTTCGGCATCGCCTATCGCATGCTCGGCAGCCGGGCCGAGGCCGAAGACACGGTCCAGGACACCTACCTCAAATGGCATCAGGCCGAGGCCGGCGACCTGCGGTCCTCGGAAGCGTTCCTGGTAACGCTCGCCACCCGCACCTCGATCGACCGTCTTCGCCGGCTGAAAACGCAACGCGCCGACTACTTCGGCCCGTGGCTGCCGGAGCCGCTCGCCGAGGCCGACTACGGCTCGCCGCAGTGGCGGATGGAGCTGGCCGACGACGTGTCGATCGCCTTCCTCGCCATCCTCGAGAAGCTCTCCCCCGAAGAACGGGCCGTCTTTCTCCTGCGCGAGGTATTCGAGTTCGAATACGCGGAGATCGCGGCGATCGTCGCGAAGTCGGAGGCAGCGTGCCGCAAGATGCATTCGCGGGCGAGGGACAGGGTGCAGAGCGATCGGCCGAGATTCGCGGTGTCCGAGGAGGCGCACCGGCGGATGCTCGAGACGTTCGCGCGGGCAGCGAAGGCGGCTGACCGGGAGGAGCTGGCGCGGCTATTGGCGCACGAGGCGACCTTGAGCGCCGACGGCGGCGGCAAGGCGCCCGCGGTGTTCCGGGTGCTGCGCGGCTCGGATCGCATCCTGCGGTTTTTCGTGGCGATTGCCGGGCTGCTCGCCCGGCGGGGAACGACGCTCACCTACCGGCCGGCGCCGATCAACGGCCAGCCCGGCATGCTGCGTTTCCTCGACGGCAAGCTGCATTCGGCAATGACCATCGACACCGACGGCGAGCGCATCTTCGGCGTTTACATCGTCGCCAACCCGGATAAGCTGGAGCGGTTCGGTTCCTTCCGCCAGCATTGACCCCGCGGATCTCGCGGCGTCTAGCCGCGCGTAATCGGAAAGCGCACCACGACGCGCAGCCCGCGCCCGCCATACGAATCGGACAGCGAAACGTCGGCGCCGTGGCTGCGCGCAATCTCGCGCACGATGGCGAGGCCGAGCCCGCTGCCCTCGGCATCCGACCCGGGCAGGCGGTAGAAGCGGTCGAACACCCGCGCCCGCTCGTCGGCCGGGATGCCCGGTCCGGTGTCGTCGACCTGGAGGGCGAGGCCAGCATCGTCCTGATGGACCGAGACGGAAACCTTTCCACTATTGGGGGTGTAGCGGATCGCGTTGTCCACGAGGTTGCGCACCAGCGTGTAGAGGCCCTGCGGCTGGCCGCGCACGCGCGCCGCGTCCATGTGCTCCAGGCGAAGCTCGAGCTTCCTCGCCTCGGCGAGCGGCTCGAGCTCGGCGGCCACCGCCGAGGCGAGCGAAGCGAGGTCGACCTCGCCGAGCGCCTCGCCCGCCGCCTCGGGGTCGAGGCGCGCCATGGTGAGCATCTGCTCGATCAGGCGCGCGGCGCGCTTCATGCCGGCGCGCAGGCTGCCGAGCGCCTCGCGCGATTCCTCGGGCGAGCGGGCGCGCGCAAGCATGTCGAGCTGCACCTGCAGCGCGGTGAGCGGCGAGCGAAGCTCGTGGGCCGCGTCGGCGGTGAAGCGCTTCTGCTTCTCGATCGCCTCGCGCAGGCGGCCGAGCAGCGCGTTCAGCTCGCTCACCATCGGCGTCACTTCCTCGGGCAGGCCCGCTTCGGGGAGCGGCTCGAGCGACGAAGGCGCGCGGCGCCGGATCGCGCCCGCGATCTGCACCAGCGGCTTCAGCCCCTCGCCGACGATCAGCCAGATCAGCAGGCCGTAGAGCGGAATCGTGGCGAGCACCGGTATCAGGATGCGCAGCGCCATCGCCGTGGCGCGGTCGCTGCGGATGACGATCGGCGCGGCGACCGAGATCGTCTTGTCGGCGTCGGGCAGCGTGAAGATGCGCCAGGCCTGGCCGTCGACGCTCACCGTCTGGTAGCCGCCCTGCGTGCGCGGCAGGAACACGCCGTTGCCGGAGATGTAGACGACCGAGCCGAAGGGGTCCCAGATCTGGATCACGTAGTCATGGCCGAGCGCCGGCGTGAGGAACTCGCCGGTGCGGTTGCCGAGCGTCTGGTCGCGCAGCGACAGCGCCATCTGCTCGAGGTGATAGTCGAAGAGGTCGTTCGCCTCCTTGCGCACCGCCAGCCACGTGGCACCGCTCGCCCCTATGCCGGTGACGAGCAGCGCCGAGAGCAGCGCTAGGAGGAGCTTGCGACGGATCGATATGGCTCGCTGCTCCCGTCGATCACGTAGCCCACGCCGCGCACCGTGCGGATGGCGCGCTCGCCGAGCTTGCGCCGCAGGTTGTGCACGTGCACCTCGATGCAGTTGCTCGCGATCTCTTCGCCCCAGCCGTAGAGCCGCTCCTCGAGCTGGGAGCGCGACAGCGCCTGGCCCGGCCGGTCGAGCAGCGCCTGCAGCAGCGAGAACTCGCGCGCCGACACGCTGATGTCGCGCCCGCCATAGCTGACCTTGCGGGCCGAGGGGTCGAGGCGGAAGGCGCCGTACTCGACCAGCGGCTCGCCGCGCCCGGCGTGCCGGCGCAGCACCGCGCGGATGCGCGCCGCCAGCTCGTCGAGGTCGAAAGGCTTCACCAGGTAATCGTCCGCGCCGAGGTCGAGGCCCTTGATGCGGTCGGCGACCGCGTCGCGCGCCGTGATCACCAGCACCGGCACGCGGTTGCGGCGCCGGCGCAGGCTCTCGAGGAGCGTGAAGCCGTCCTTGCGCGGCAGCCCGAGGTCGAGCAGCACCAGCGCGAAGCCCGCGTCCTCGACGGCGAGCGCCGCTTCCGCGGCTTCGGCGTCGTGCACCCAGTCCACCACGTAGCCTTCGTGGCGCAGGCCGACCTGGATGCCGGTGCCGATCATCGCGTCGTCTTCTACGAGCAGCAGTCTCATCTCTGTTCCCCTGTTGTTGTGTCTAGCCCAGATCCACGGGCACGTACACGGTCGCGTCGCCGCGCTGCACGAGCAG
>DASQYN010000095.1:0-19597 GCA_035639215.1 Burkholderiales bacterium | reverse complement strand
CCAGCTACAGGCGCGCGCCGAGCGCTACTCCTTCGAGCATCGCGCGCTCGGCGTCCAGCTCGCCGGCTTCGCGCGCGCCGCCGATGACGTGCTGCGCCGGAAGCGCGCGGTTCGCGACCTGGCCCGCGCAGAGGACCACGGTGTCGGCCGTCACGAGCGTCTCGGCTCCTTCGATCGCGACATGCACGCCGGCATCGTCTATGCGTCGATAGTGGACGCCCTTCAGCATGCGCACGCCATGGCGGGCGAGCTCCGCGCGGTGCACCCAACCGGTGGTGCGGCCCAACGTATGCCCGAACGGGGTAAGCGAGCGCTTCATCATGGTGATGCTGGGACCGTCGTTCGAAGCGGCGGGCGCGGCGAGCCCACCGGGCGCTTCGGCGGCCTGGGTGATTCCCCAGTGAGCGGCGAAGGCCTGCGGAGCAAGGGTCGGCGCCTTGTCGCCGAGCAGATAAATCGCGACATCGAAGCCGATCCCGCCCATGCCGAGGATCGCCACGCGCCGGCCCGGGCGTGTCCGTCCGCTCAGCACGTCGACGTAGCTCACCACCTTCGGATGCTCGATGCCCGGGATGCCGGGGCGGCGAGGCTCGACGCCGGTGGCGAGCACCACTTCGTCATAGTCACGCAGGTCCCCCGCGCTCGGGGCGTGTGAGAGCACCACTTTCACGCCGGCGCGGCGCAGGCGCTCGGCGTAGTAGGCGATCGATTCGGCGAACTCCTGCTTGCCCGGCACGTGCTTCGCCAGGTTGAACTGACCGCCGAGCTCGGCCTGCCTCTCATAGAGCGTCACGCGATGGCCACGTTCCGCGGCGGTCGCGGCGCAGGCGAGCCCGGCCGGGCCGCCGCCCACGACCGCAAGCCGCTTCACGCGAGAGGCTCGCCTTACGAGGAGCGAGGTCTCCCGCCCGGCTCTGGGATTGACGACGCAGCTCACCGGCTGCCCCGTGAAGTAATGATCGAGGCACGCCTGGTTGCAGGCGATGCAGACGTTGATGCCGCTGCGGTCGCCGGCGAGCGCCTTGTTGGCGAACTGCTCATCAGCGAGCATCGCGCGTGCGAGCGATACCATGTCCGCGTCGCCGCGGGCGAGGATTTCCTCGGCCGTCTCGGGCGCGTTGATCCGGTTGGAGGCGATCACCGGGATGCGCACCGCCTGCCTGAGCCGGCGCGTGGCCCAGGCAAAGGCGCCGCGTGGCACCGCCTGGGCGATGGTCGGAATCCGCGCTTCGTGCCAGCCGATTCCCGAGTTGAGCAGCGTCGCGCCGGCGGCTTCGACGCCCCTCGCGACTTCGGCGATCTCGAGGCCGCTCAGCCCGCCTTCGACGAGGTCGAGCGCCGAGATCCGATACACCAGGATGAAGTCCGGGCCGGCGGCCGCGCGAATCCTTCGCACGATTTCCGTGGCGAAGCGCATGCGGTTTGCGAGCGTCCCGCCCCAGGCGTCGCCTCGGCGGTTCGTGCGCGCTGCCAGGAACTGGGTGATGAGATAGCCTTCCGAGCCCATCACCTCGACGCCGTCGTAGCCCGCCTCACGCGCGAGCGTCGCACTGCGGGCGAAGTCGTCGAGGGTTCGCTCGATCTCCTCGGCGCTCATTTCACGTGGCGAGTGGCTGTTGATCGGCGACTTGATCGGCGAGGGCGCGACGATCCGATCGTGAAAGCCGTAGCGCCCCGAGTGCAGCAGCTGCAGCACGATCTTGCCGCCCGCCTCGTGCACGGTTTGCGCGATGGGCCGATGGCGCTCGCTGTCTTCGATGCTCGAGAACTGGGCGCGGTGCGGCCCGAGATTCCCTTCATCGTTGGGCGAGTAGCCGCCGGTGACGATCAACGCCGCTCCGCCGCGTGCGCGCTCGGCATACAGGGCCGCCAGCGCCGCCATGTCGCCGCGCGCTTCGAAGCCGGTGTGCATCGAGCCCATGACCATGCGGTTTCTAAGCGTGGTGAAGCCGAGCTCGAGCGGCCTTGCGAGATGCGGATACACGCGGCGATTCTAGCCGCGCACCACCCGCCTTATTTACGGCGGCGCTTTTCTATCTGCAGCAGGCGTTTTTTGGTGCCGATGCCCCAGGCGTAGCCGCCCAGGCCGCCGTCGCTGCGCACCGCGCGATGGCAGGGCACGAGGAGCGCGACCGGGTTCGCGCCGCAGGCGCTCCCTACCGCACGCACGGCGGCCGGCGCACCGATGGCTCTGGCGATTTCCCCGTAGGTGCGCGTCTCGCCGCGCGGAATGCGGCGGAGCGCTTCCCAGACGCGGCGCTGGAAGACCGTGCCGCGGATATCGAGCGGCACGCGCGAGAGGCTCGCCTCGCCGGCGATGAAAGCGAGGATCTTCGACCGCAGCTCGTGCAGCGGCTCGCGCACCAGCTCGGCGGCCGCAAACTCTTCGGCGAGAAGGCGCTCCAGCGCAGCCGCGTCCGTGCCGAGCTTCACCGCGCACGCGCCCTTGTTCGTGGCGGCGACCAGCGCCATGCCGAGCGGCGTGGCAAACGTAGCGAAGCCAATGCGTTGTCCTTTGCCGCGCGCGCGATATTCGCTCGCCTTCATGCCGAGCTGCGGCTTCTCGTAGAAGCGCGACATGGAGCCGTACCCCGCGTCGAACACCGCATCGGCCACCCGGCGTCCGTTGCGCAACGAATGCTTCACCGCCTGCAAGCGATGCGCGTCCTGATAGTCACGCGGCGACAGGCCATACGCCCGCTTGAAGCGCCGCTGCAGATGAAAGGGGCTCGCGCCGATCGCGCCCGCGAGCTCGCCCAGGGTCACACGCTCGCCGCGCCGGGCGTCGAGATAGTCCTTGGCTTTTTCCGGCAGATTGTCCATGAACGGCACTCTACGGCGCACGGCGGATCGTTTCTATCCGGATTTTGCGCTCAGGACGTATTTGCGCGACGTGCGCGGATCGAGCCCGGTCCGCTCGGCGACCGCAGCGTAGCTGCCGAGTCGTTCGTAGAGCATCGCGCTATATCCTGAAAGAAGCTCCTCGGCGCTCAGCCTCCCCTCGCGTAGCCGGGCGACGAGGCGCTCCTCGAGATCGACGGCCTCGCGCGAGCCTGGCGCCGCGGGTTTGTAGCAACCGGTAAGAAGGACTCGCCGCACGGCCTGCTCGAGCTCGCGCACGTTTCCCGGCCAGGCATAGTCGGAAGGCAAGTCGCGCTTGAGCGCCTCCATCACCCGATCGAGCAGGATCGTGGCGCGCTCGCCGGCAATAGGTTCGAGCAGCAGCTTCACCAGCTGCTCCAGTTCGGCAGGCGATTCGGCCAGGCGCTGCCGGAGAGTCGGTACCTCGATCACGTCCGAGCACAATCGGTAGAAGAAGTCGTCGCGGAAGCGCCCCTGCTCGCGCAGCTCGGCAAGCGGTCGATTGGTCGCGGCGACCACGCGTCCGGAGAAGCGTTTCTTCTCGCGGTCGCCGAGCGGCGTGAACGTTCGCTCCTGTAGTACCTGCAGCAGCTTGATCTGCACCGGGATTGTGACCTCGCCGATCTCGTCGAGGAATAGCGCGCCGTGCGGACTGCAACGCCCGAAGACACCCGCGTAGTTGTCGATGGCATTGGTGAAGGCGCCTTTGCGATGTCCGAAGAGCTCCGATTCGATGAGGGTCTCGGGAAACTGCGAAAGGTTGATGGCGATGAACGTCTCAGTGAAGTTCGCCGCGAACCGACGGCTCTCAGCAAGGTAGGGAATGAAGCCGGAGCGGCCGATGGCCGCGGCGGCCTGCCCCTTGCCGGAGCCGGTTTCGCCGAAGAGCAGGGTGGAGAAGTCCTCCATGTGGTTCCAGAGCGCCGCGTCGAAGCCGCGCATGTCGTGCGTGAAGATGTTGTTCCAGAGCGCTTCGCGCAGGCGGCGCATGGACTCCGAGCGGCCGCCGAGCGACCAATAGATGAAGTAGGACGCGCGGCGCAGCTGGAAGAGCAGCGCGACATAGCGCGCCGTGATTTCTTGCGGGAATCCGTTGGCGATGAGGTTGGCGACCATCTCTTCGGCGAATGGGAACTGCAGGGGGGCGCCGGCCTGGAGCATTTGCCGCTCGATATGGGCATCGAGTTGCGCGCGCGCGAAGTGGAAGCACGCATAAAGGAACGCCGGTCGCAGCAACTCCCGCTCCTCGCCGGACAATCGCGCTAGACCGCCGTCGCGGCGCCAAGGCGCAAGGCGCGGCTCGACTACGCGCAGCAGCGCCTCGGGATCGCTCATCAGGTCGGAGGGATTGGCGCCCGGCGCGAGGCGCAGGATGGCCTCGGCGCGGCGGGTGCTGAAAGGATTGCCGTAGACGATGTCCGCGAGGACAGCGAAGAACTCTCGATCTGCGGAGGTCAGCGCCGGCGCCGGCATGCACCCAATGTAGGCCGACCCCACATTTTCTGCAAATCAGAGTTGATTGACTAAGAGCGATTCAAGCGATGTATCAATGACTTGGTCGACGGCAGTCTGGCATGGCACGGTCTCTGCTGTGGGCCTGCCGTCGCTTAGCAGAAAAGGGAGGCGAGACATGGAACGCTCCGATCTCACCGCACGAGAGCTCGAGGTGGTCCGACTGCTTTCGGAAGGTTGCACGTATGCCCGGATCGCACAACGACTCGGTATTTCAGAGCATACGGTGACGAGCCACATCAAGAACACCTATCGAAAGCTCGATGTTCACACCGCTGCGGCCGCGGTGTTCCGCGTGCTCCAGCTGCAGCACTTCGCTTCTCAGGCCGCGCCTTAGCGAAGTAGCGGACAGCCGATGCTCGAGCCCATCTTGCAGGACCAGGCCTATCACCGCTTCGCAGACACCCGTGCCTTGTTCGGCATCGCCAATGCAGCCGACGCGCTTTCGAATGTTGCGTTCCTTATCGTTGGTACGGTCGCGCTGCTCTTCTTGCGGCGTCAGCGCCGAGCGCGCGAGCGATTTGTCGCGCGCGAAGAGATGCGGCCGTATTGGCTATTGTTCTCGGCCGTGGCAGGCACTGCTGCTGGGTCGGGTTACTACCACCTGGCGCCGGACGATTCGCGGCTCGTCTGGGATCGCCTGCCGATGGCGGTGGGTTTCATGGCGTTCGTTTGCGCGGTCATCGGCGAGCGAGTCAGCGTCCGCCTCGCCGACGCCCTCCTGATCCCGCTCGCGAGCCTCGGCATGGCAAGCGTGGCGTTTTGGGCCGTGAGTGGCGACCTGCGGCCTTACCTGCTTACGCAGTTCGGCTCGATTGCGGCGGTGCTGGTGGTCGCGGCACTCTATCGCTCCCGCTACAGCGGCGGCGGAATTGTGTTCGTCGCGGTCGGCCTGTACGTCCTGGCGAAATTTGCCGAGTCGTACGATCGACCGCTGTTCGAGCTCACCCGCCACGCAATGAGCGGCCACACGCTGAAGCACTTGCTCGCCGCAGCCGCGCTTTGGGTCATCTATCGCTCGCTCGCACGGCGCATCGCTCGCAAGACCTCGCCGCGGCTCACTTCGGCCGCTTGTCGATGACGCGCTTCGCCTTGCCGATCGAGCGCTCCACCGTCCCGAGGCGCACTTCTGCGCTGATCCCGACGTAGGACTTGATGCTGTGCTGGAGCGCTACCGCCGCCGCGGCATCGCCTTCGACGATTACGCTCAGGTGGTCGAGCGGGCCCTGCTTCGAGAGCTCGAGCACATAGTGCGGCGCCAGGCCCGGCTGCTTCAGGATGAGCTCCTCGATCTGCGATGGAAACACGTTGACCCCGCGGATGATGAGCATGTCGTCCGAACGGCCGGTGATGCGCGCCATGCGGCGCATCGTGCGGGCGGTTCCCGGCAGCAGGCGCGTGAGGTCGCGCGTACGGTAGCGGATGGCGGGCAGGGCCTCCTTGGTGAGCGAGGTGAGGACGAGCTCGCCTTGTTCTCCGTCGGGCAACGGCGCGCCGCTCTTCGGGTCGACGACCTCCGGGTAGAAGTGGTCCTCCCAGATCGTCAGGCCGTCCTTGGTCTCGGCGCACTCCTGCGCGACGCCGGGCCCGATCACCTCCGAAAGGCCGTAAAGGTCGACCGCCTGAAGCGAGAGGCGCTGCTCGATGGAGCGGCGCATCTCGTCGGTCCACGGCTCGGCGCCGAAGATGCCGATGCGCAGGGAAGTCTGGCGCGGGTCGATGCCCTGGCGCTCCATCTCGTCGGCGATCGCCAGCATGTAGCTCGGCGTCACCATGATGATTTCCGGCTTGAAGTCCTGGATGAGCTGCACCTGCCGCTCGGTCATCCCGCCGCCGAGCGGGATGACGGCAAGCCCGAGGCGTTCGGCGCCGTAGTGCGCTCCGAGCCCGCCGGTGAAGAGTCCGTAGCCGTAAGCGACGTGCACCTTGTCGCCGCGCCGGGCCCCCGCGGCGCGGATCGAGCGCGCCATGAGGTTGCTCCAAGTGTCGATGTCCTTTGCGGTGTAGCCGACGACGGTCGGCTTGCCGGTTGTGCCGGACGAGGCATGGATGCGCACGATGCGGTCCATGGGCACGGCGAACAGACCAAAGGGGTACGTCTCGCGCAGGTCTGCTTTCGTGGTGAACGGAAAGCGGGCCAGATCCGCGAGGCTTCGGCAATCGCCCGGCTTCACGCCCGCCGCTTCGAACTTGCGCCGATAGTGCGGCACGTTCTCGTAGGCGTGCGCGAGCGACCCCTGCAGACGCTCGAGCTGCAGGCGACGCAATTCGCCGAGAGGCGCCTTTTCCACCGGCTCGAGCGCGAAATCGGTCATTGGATCCAGTGGCCTTTCACGATGGCGGCCTTGCCCCGGAAGAGCGCGATCGTTTGCCGCTCCTGGTTGATCACGCGCACGTCGTAGACTGCGCTGCGTCCTGCACGCCCCACTTCCGAGGCCTCGGCGATCAGCCGGTCGCCGGCGCGCGCGGGGGCAAGAAATTCGATGGCGCAGCTCGCGGCGAGCGAGCGCTGGTTGTGCGTGTTGCATGCGTAGCCGAAGCTCGAGTCGGCAAGCGCGAAGACGAGGCCGCCATGGCAGACGTTCTGCGCGTTCACCATGTGCTCTGCCACGCGCATCGCCATGCGTGCATATCCGGGCCGCACTTCCTCGAGCTCGATGCCGAGCCAGCGCGAGGCGCGGTCCTCGCGCTGGATGAGCTCGGCCGTTCGTGCGGCGATCTCCTCTGGGCTCATAACACGCTCATTTGCCCTTGAACGCCGGCTCGCGCTTTTCCTTGAAGGCGGTCACGCCTTCGCGATAGTCCTCGCTCAACCCCGCTTCGCGCTGCAGGTCGCGCTCTAGGTCGAGCTGGGCGTCGAGGGAGTTGCTGCTCGACGCGTGAAGCGCCCTCTTCAGCAGCCCATAGCCCTTCGTCGCACCGCGGGCGAGCCGGGCGGCGAGCGAGCCGGCTTCGGCAGCGAGGCGATCGTCGTCCACCGCTTTCCAGATCAGGCCCCACTGCTCGGCCTGCTCCGCGGAAAGGCTTTCGGCGAGCAATGCGAGCCCCATGGCACGCGCCATACCGACGAGTCGCGGCAGGAAGTACGTGCCGCCGGAATCGGGCACCAGCCCGATACGCGAAAACGCCTGCACGAAGCGCGCGGAGCGGGCCGCGAGGACTATGTCGCAGGCGAGGGCGATGTTCGCCCCTGCTCCCGCGGCGACCCCGTTCACCGCACAAACGATCGGCTTCGGCAGCGCGCGCAGCCGGCGCACCAGCGGGTTGTAGTGCGAGCCGAGCGATACCGAGAGATCGATCGGCGCGGCGCCGGCGCTGACGTCGCGCTCCCACAGATCCTGACCTGCGCAGAACCCGCGTCCGGCGCCGGTGAGAATCACCGCCCGGACCTCGGCTTCGTCGGCGGCGCGCTCGAGCGCCTGCCGCAGTGCCTGGTGCAGCTCGGGATTGAACGCGTTCAGCTTCTCCGGCCGGTTCAGCGTGAGTGTCAGCACGCCGGCATCGAGCGAAGCGAGGAGCGAAGGCATGAAGCCGATTCTAGAGCACGAGAAGCAGTCCGCCGACGAGCACGCCGAGGACGGCGAGGAGGCGGCGTGCGAAGCGCACGTCGATGCGGTGCGCGAGCTTCACTCCGGCCCAAATGCCCGCGAGCTGCAACGGCACGATGACGGCGAGGAACGAAAAGCTTACCGCTCCTTGGCGCCAATAGGCGGTCGCCGCCGATGCGCTCGCGACGAGCTGAAGCACCTGGCTCGCCGCCACGGTACCGAGAAACGGGAATCCGAGCGCCGTCATCAAGGGCACGGAGACGAGGGGTCCGCCTGCGCCGGTCACGCCCGCGGCCAGCCCGGAGGCGAGGCCGACGGCAAAGACAAGGAACGCGCGCCGCTTCGACGGCGAGTCGGACCGGTGCGAGAGAGGGGTGAGGAAGGCGTAGGCGCAGCCGAGGCCGATGACGACGCCGAGGAGCTTGACGAGCGCAGCCGCCGGCAAGCGCGCGCCGAGCTCGCCGCCGGCGAAAGCGAATACGAGGCCGCCTGCGGAGAGCGGCAACGCGAGGCGCCAATCGACGGCGCCGCGCCGTGCGAAAAGCAGGGTCGCGAGCGCGCCGTTGGCAGCGCTCGCCGTGAGCACCGTGCCCATCGCCTCTCGCATCGGCATGCCGCCGAGCGCCCACAGCGCGGGAACGAGAAGAACGCCGCCGACGCCGGTAGCGCCGACCGCCGCGCCGACGAAAAGCGCGGCGCTGCAGACCGATATCGTGGCGGCGAGATCTGCCATGGGCGACGAGCGTTCTACCGTAGAATCGTGCCATGCCGAAGGTTTATGCGATCGACGGCCTCACGCCCGTGGTCGATCCGAGCGCATTCGTGCATCCGAGCGCGGTCCTCATCGGCGACGTGATCGTCGGCGCTCGGGCCTACATCGGTCCGTGCGCTTGCCTGCGCGGCGATTTCGGGCGCATCGTCGTCGAGGCCGGCGCCAACGTCCAGGATGCGTGTCTGCTGCACGGTTTCCCGGGCAAGGACACCGTCGTCGGCGCCGAGGCCACGGTCGGCCACGGCGCGGTGCTGCATGGCTGCGTGGTGCGCCGCGGCGCGCTGGTCGGCATGAATTGCGTGGTCAACGACAACGCCGAAGTCGGCGAAGACGCGATGGTCGCGGCGCTCGCGTTCGTGAGGGCGGAGGCTTGCATCCCGGCGCGCTCGCTCGCCGCGGGCATTCCGGCGCGCGTACTGCGCACGCTGACCGACGAGGAAGTGCGCTGGAAGGACGACAATATGCGCCTCTACCAGAAGCTCGGCGAGCGCAGCCGCGCCAGCCTGCGCGAGGTGGAGGCCCTGACGCAAGCCGAGCCGAATCGTCGCCGCCTCGAGATTCCGGGATCGTTACCCCTATCGGAGCTGAAGAAGAGACATGGCTGAGCTCATCAAGGCAGAGAAGAAGGGTCGCGTCGGCGTGATTACGCTCGAGCGTCCGAAGCAGCTGAACGCGCTCAATCCACAGCTCATGCAGGAGCTTGGGGCGGCGCTCCAGGCGTTCGACGCCGATGCGAACGTTGGCGCGATTCTCATCGCCGGCAGCGAGAAGGCGTTCGCCGCGGGCGCCGACATCGGCGTCATGAAGGACTACCGCTACATGGACGCTTTCATGGCCGACTACATTACCCGCGACTGGGAGCACATCCGGCGCATCCGCAAGCCGGTGGTTGCCGCCGTAGCGGGTTATGCCCTCGGCGGAGGAAACGAGCTGGCGATGATGTGCGACATCGTCATCGCGGCCGAGAACGCGCGCTTCGGCCAGCCCGAGATCAACCTCGGCATCATGCCCGGGGCGGGCGGCACGCAGCGGCTGCCGCGGGCGGTGGGCAAGGCGAAGGCGATGGACCTCTGCCTCACGGCGCGGATGATGGACGCGCAGGAAGCGGAGCGTGCCGGCCTGGTCTCGCGCGTCGTGCCGCTCGACAGGCTCATGGAAGAAGCGCTCGGCGTCGCGGAGAAGATCGCCGGCTACTCGCTGCCCGTGGTGATGATGATCAAGGAGTCCATCAACCGCGGCTTCGAAACGACGCTTTCGGAAGGCGTGCTCTTCGAGCGGCGCCTGTTCCATTCGCAGTTCGGGCTCGACGACCAGAAGGAAGGCATGGCCGCCTTCCTCGAGAAACGCAAGCCGGCATTCAAGAATCGCTGAGCCAGACTGACGGCGGCGCCAATCGTCGCTAGAATCGCCACGGCACGCTCTACCTGAGGAGGAGAGATGGAGCGCATCTGGCTAAAGAGCTATCCGCCCGGCGTAGAGCCGGAGGTACCCACCGACGCGTTCGCGTCCATCGGCGGGCTCTTCGACGATTGCATTCGAAAATACCGCAACAGGCCCGCCTACCACTGCATGGGCAAGACGCTCACGTTCGGCGATCTCGACCGCCGGTCGTCCGCGTTCGGCGCCTGGCTGCAGTCGAAGGGCCTGAGGAAGGGCGCGCGCGTCGCGATCATGCTGCCCAACTGCCTGCAGTACCCGGTGGCGATGTTCGGGGTGCTGCGCGCCGGATATATCGTCGTGAACGTCAATCCGCTCTATACCGCGCGCGAGCTCGAGCACCAGCTGAAGGACTCGGGCGCGGAAGCGATCGTCATCCTCGAGAACTTCGCGCGCACGCTGCAGGAAGTCCTGCCCCGCACGCCGGTGAAGCACGTCGTCCTGACCGCGCTCGGCGACCTGCTCGGCGTGAAGGGCCTGATCGTCAACTTCGTGGTTCGGAAGGTGAAGAAGATGGTGCCGGGCTTCGATCTGCCGTCAGCGCGGCGCTTCAACGACGCGCTCGCCGAAGGCGCCGCGAAGCCGATGCGGCCGGTCGACGTCACGCGCGACGACATCGCTTTCCTGCAGTACACCGGAGGTACCACGGGCGTATCCAAGGGCGCGATGCTGCTTCACCGCAACATCCTCGCCAACATTTCGCAGGTCGAAGGCTGGCTCTCGCTTGCCCTCGGCGGCGAGAGCCCCAGCATCATCACCGCCCTGCCCCTCTATCACATCTATTCGCTGACGGTGAATTGCCTGCTCATGCTGAGCATGGGCGGCTACAGCATCCTGATCACCAATCCGCGCGACATCCCCGGCTTCGTCAAGGAGCTCGGCAAGCACCGGTACAACATGATCACCGGCGTCAATACGCTCTTCAACGCGTTGCTGCACAACCCGGATTTCGCGAAGCTCGACTTCTCGGCGCTGCGCGTGGCGAGCGGCGGCGGCATGGCCGTGCAGAAAGCCGTGGCCGACAAGTGGAAGCAGGTGACGGGGACGACCTTGCTGGAAGGCTACGGGCTTACCGAAACAAGCCCGGTCGCGACGATGAACCCTTTCAACCTCGAGGGCTTCAGCGGCGCGATCGGCGTGCCGATTCCTTCGACCGACATTGCCATCCGGGACGACGTCGGCAACGACCTGCCGCTCGGCGAAGCGGGCGAGATCTGCATCAAGGGCCCGCAGGTCATGACGGGCTATTGGCAGCGGCCGGACGAGACCGCCAAGGTGTTCTGGCCGGACGGCTATTTGCGCACCGGCGACGTCGGCGTGATGGACGACAAGGGCTTCATCCGCATCGTCGATCGCAAGAAGGACATGATCCTGGTCTCCGGCTTCAACGTCTATCCGAACGAGATCGAACAGGTCGTCGCCATGCATCCCGGCGTGCTCGAGTGCGCGGCGATCGGCGTCGAGGACGAGCACTCGGGCGAGGTGCCGAAGGTCTTCGTCGTGAAGAAGGACCCCAACCTCACGGAGCAGGACGTGCTCGAGCATTGCCGCAAAGAGCTCACCGGGTACAAGCGCCCGAAGTACGTCGAGTTCCGCACCGAGCTGCCGAAGACCAACGTCGGCAAGATCCTGCGCCGGGCCCTGCGCGAAGAAAAGAAAGCCGCATAAACCGCAACGTTCTGAAAGGCCTCGCCTGGGCCGCCACGGCGGTGCTTTGCTGGGTGCCGCTCTTTTCGGTCGCCAAGCGCACCCTGCCGCATCTCGATGCGTTCGCGCTCGGGACGGTACGCTATGCGCTCGGCGTGGCGCTGTTCGTTGCGCTCCTCGCCGCCGTCGAGGGCCGCTCGGCGCTGCGTTACGAGGGACGGCTGGGCGCGGCAAGCCTGTTCGGCCTGATCGGCATAGCCGGCTTCAACCTTTGCGTCTGGCTCGGCCTCGGCTTCACGCTCCCCGAGCACGCTTCGGTCATTCTCGCCTTGCAGACGCCAATCACCGCGCTGGCGGTCTGGCTGACTCGCGGTCAGCGCCCGGCGCGGTTCACGCTAGGCTGCGTGGCGGTGGCGATTGCGGGCGTGATCCTCGTCGTAACGAAAGGCCGCCCCGGCGCAGCGCTGACCGACATCGTCGCCGGTCGGGGTTTGCTGGGCGATGTGCTCGTCTTCCTCGGCGCTCTCGCCTGGACCACCTATACGCTCGCCGCCGCGCGCTTTGACGGTTGGTCTCCGCTTCGCTATACGGTCCTCACCTGCCTGCCCGGTTTCGTCGGACTGATTCTTGCGCACGCGATCGCCGTGCTGCTCGGGCTTTCCCGACTGCCCGGGCTCGCGGAGCTGTATGCGGTGCGCTGGCAGATCGCCTATTTCGCGCTGTGTACGGTGGTCCTCGGTGTGCTGGCTTTCAATGCCGCCACCCGGCGCCTCGGCCCGCTGAACACCATGCTCATGCTCAATCTCGTGCCGGTCGGCGTCTTTGCCGTAGAGGCGGCGCTCGGGCGCAGCTTCGCCATACCGGAGCTCCTCGGCGCTGGCCTGGTGGTCGCCGCTTTGGCCGCTAACAACCTGTATTTGCGCAGGTAGCTGTTCAATGCGGCGGCGCCGCAATTCTGTTATAAGCAAATGGTCATGAATTATTTGGACGCTCGGCATGCTCTATAGCTTGTACGAAGCGCAGCACATGGCGCTCGCGCCCTTTCGCCTCATGGCGGAATGGTCGCGCGGCTGGTTCGGTCATCCGTTCAGCCCGCTTGCCCACTGGCCGCTATCGCGGCGGCTTGCGGCGTCGAGCGATCTCTTCCTGCGAGTGACCGAGCGCTATGAGAAGCCGCATTGGGGCGTAGCCGATGCTCAGCTCGAGATCGCCGCGCAGAAGCCCTTCTGTCGCCTGATCCATTTCCGCCAGGAAAGGCGCAAGCCGCACAAGGTCCTGATCGTCGCACCGCTCTCCGGGCACCACGCGACCCTGCTTCGCGACACCGTCCGGTCGCTGCTCCCGGCCCACGACGTCTGGATCACCGACTGGATCGATGCACGCATGGTGCCCCTCTCGGCCGGGCCGTTCCATCTCGCCGATTACGTCGACTACATCCGCGAATGGATCGCGCTGCTTTCACCGGAGCTGCACGTCATCTCGGTGTGCCAGCCGACCGTTCCCGTGCTCGCCGCCGTTTCGCTCATGGCCGAGCGCCGCGAAGCGCAGCCGCGCACGATGGTCATGATGGGGGGGCCGATCGATGCGCGACGCAGCCCGACGGCGGTGAATAACCTCGCGCTGAAGAAGCCGCACTCCTGGTTCGAGCAGAATCTGATCCACCGAGTGCCGGGCAAGTATCCCGGCTACATGCGTCTCGTCTATCCGGGATTCCTGCAGCACCTTGGCTTCGTCGCCATGAATCCGGACCGGCATTTCAACGCCCATTGGGACTACTTCAACCACCTCATGGTGGGTGACGGCGAGTCGGCCGAGGCGCACCGGCGCTTCTATAACGAATACAACGCGGTGCTCGACATGCCGGCCGAGTACTACCTGGATACGGTGAAGACGGTCTTCCAGGAGTTCGCCCTCCCCAAAGGACGCATGTTCATGCGCGGCCAGCTGGTGCGGCCTCAGGCGATCCGCGAGGCCGCGCTGCTGACCGTCGAAGGCGAGCTGGACGACATCTCGGGCAACGGCCAGACCGAGGCGGCGCATGCGCTTTGCCTCAACATTCCGCGCGAGCGCAGGGCGCACTTCGTCGCTCCCGGCGTAGGCCACTACGGCATCTTCTCGGGCCGCCGCTGGCGCGAAGTGGTGTTTCCGCGCGTGCGCGACTTCATCTCGCGTCACGCTCAGAGCTCGTACGCCGAAGCCTCCTGACCCGTTACCGCGCGCTCGACGACGGCGCGCGGCAGGTGCGGCGCGAAGAGCTCGATGAACTCGTAGGCGTAGCGGCGCAAGTACGCACCGCGCTTGATGCCCAGCCGCGTCATGCTTGACTCGAAGAGATGGCTCGCATCGATTGCGCGCAGCATGGTCTCGCGCTTCTGGTCGAACGCCATCTTGGCGAGGATGCCGATGCCGAGGCCGAGCTCGACGTAGGTCTTGATCACGTCGGAGTCCTGCGCGCTCAGCACCACGTGCGGAGTGAGGCCGCGGTTCTCGAATGCCTTTTGCACGAGCGAGCGGTTCGCGAATGCAAAGTCGTAGGTGACGATGGGGTGCTCGGCGAGCTTTTCCAGGGTGAGCGGCTTCGCCTTCAGCAGCGGGTGGCGCGGCGGCACGACCACGCAGCGGTTCCACTGGTAGACCGGCAGCGACACCAGCTCCCGGGTTTCCTCGATCATTTCCGTCGCTACGCCGAGGTCCGCTTCGCCGGCGAGCACCTGCTCGCAGATCTGCGTCGGATTGCCCTGCTGCAGCACGAGCTCCACCTTCGGGTAACGACGCTTGAACGCCGCGACCGCCGTCGGCAGAGCGTAGCGCGCCTGGGTATGGGTGGCGGCTATGGTCAGCGTGCCCAGCTGGTCGTTCGCGAATTCCTCGCCCGCCCGGCGCAAGTTCTGCGCCTCGGACAGGATGCGCTCCGCGATGCCGACCGCGGCCTTGCCCGGTTCGGTGAGCGAGACGAGTCGCTTGCCGTGGCGCACGAAGACCTGAATGCCGAGCTCTTCCTCGAGCGAGCGGATCTGCTTCGAGATGCCGGGTTGCGAGGTGTGCAGCGCCGCCGCGGCCTCGGAGACATTGAGACCGCGGCGCACGACTTCCGTGAGATAGCGCAGCTGCTGGAGCTTCATGTCTTATAACTGTACAACCTAAAACTCTAACACAATAGTATTTCTCTGGCATATGGCGGCAGCCTAGGATCTGCGCCGGCCATGTACCGCTACGACGAAATCGACCAACGCATCGTGGACGAGCGGGTCCGCCAGTTCCGCGACCAGACGCGCCGTTTTGTGCAAGGCGAGCTGAGCGAAGAAGAGTTTCGCGCCCTGCGGCTGCGCAACGGCCTGTACATCCAGCGCTACGCGCCGATGCTGCGCATTTCGATTCCCTACGGCCTGCTCTCATCGCGGCAGTTGCGCGGGCTCGCCGATATTGCGCGGCGCTACGACCGCGGTTACGGCCACTTCACCACGCGCCAGAACCTGCAGCTCAATTGGCCGCGGCTTGAGCAGGTGCCCGATATCCTGGAGGAGCTGGCGAGGGTGCAGCTCCATTCCATCCAGGCCTGCGGCAACGACATGCGCAACATCACCGCGGACCATTTCGCCGGCATTGCACCCGACGAGGTCGTGAACCCGTTCGTCTGGTGCGAGCTGGTGCGGCAATGGGGCGCGCTGCATCCCGAGTTCAACTATCTGCCTCGCAAGTTCAAGATTGCGGTGAGCGGCGCGCAAGCCGACCGTGCCGCCGTGGCCTTTCACGACATCGGGCTGCACGCGGTTCGGGACGCGCAGGGCGAGGTGGGCTTTCGCGTCATGGTCGGCGGAGGCCTGGGCCGCACGCCGGCGATCGGCTGCACGATCCGCGAGTTCCTGCCCTGGCGACACCTGCTGACGTATCTCGAAGCGATCCTGCGCATCTACAACCGCTACGGACGGCGCGACAACCTCTGGAAGTCGCGCATCAAGATACTGGTCAAGCAGCTCGGCCGGGAGAAATTCCGCGAGAAAGTGGAGGCGGAGTGGGCACACCTCGAGGATGGCCCCTCGACGCTGATCCGCGAGGAGATCGAGCGCATCGAATCGCGCTTCACGCGCCCGGCCTACGAGCGCCTCGGGCCGCAGGATGATGTGTCGGAGAAGGCGTGGTCGGTGCCGGGGTTCAAGGCTTGGGTCCGGCGTAACGTCCACTCCCACAGAGTGCCGGGGTATGCCGCCGTGACGCTTTCGCTCAAGAAGACCGGCGTCCCGCCGGGCGATGTGACGAGCGAGCAGATGGCGGCGGTCGCCGACCTTGCCGAGCGCTTCTCGTTCGGCGAGCTGCGCGTCACGCACGAGCAGAACCTGGTGCTCGCCGACGTGCGCCGATCCGACCTGTACGACGTGTGGCAAAGGGCGCGCGCCCTCGGGCTCGCCACGCCCAACATCGGCCTTCTCACCGACCTGATCTCCTGCCCGGGCGGCGACTTGTGCTCCCTCGCGAACGCGAAATCGCTGCCGGTGGCCGAGGCGATCCAGCGCCGCTTCGACGATCTCGACTACCTGTTCGACATCGGCGAGATCGACCTCAATATCTCCGGCTGCATCAACGCCTGCGGCCAGCACCACATCGGCCATATCGGCATCCTGGGCGTCGATAAGAACGGCGAGGAGTGCTACCAGATCGAGCTCGGCGGAAACCAGGGCGAGATGCGTCCGGGCGTGGGGCCGTCCCTAGGCCGCGTGCTCGGCCCGTCGTTCGCGCGCGCCGAGCTGCCCGAGGCGGTCGAGCGACTCATCGAGTGCTATCTCGAGCATCGCGACAGCGAAAGCGAGCGCTTCATCGATGTCGTGCAGCGCATCGGAGTCCAACCCTTCAAGGAGCGGCTGTATGCCGACGCTCATCAAGCACCGTCGCATCGCCGCCGACAGCTGGCGGCGGCTTAGCCTCGGCGGCGCACTGCCGGAGTTGCCCCAGCGCGGCGGGCTCGTGGTGCCGCTCGGCCTGTGGCTGGAGCGGCGGTCGGAGCTGCTCGAACGCGGCGCAGGCCTCGGCCTCTGGCTCGACAGCCACGAAGAGCCGGAGGCGATCGCCCCGGACGTCGGCCGGTTCGAGCTCATCGCGGTGAACTTTCCCAAGTTTCAGGATGGGCGCGGCTTTTCGACCGCCCGCCTTCTGCGCGAACGATACGGCTACCAGGGCGAGCTGCGCGCCATCGGCCACGTCACGCGTGACCACCTCTACTACATGGAAGGCTGCGGTTTCGACGCGTTCGAGCTGCGAGAGGGCGAGGACGCCGAGCAGGCGCTCGCCGCGTTCGCCGCCTTCAGCGAGGCCTACCAGTCCTCGGTTACGCGCCCGCTGCCGCTCTTTCGCCGCCGCGCATCAGCGCGCGCACCGCGGGGACCAGGACGAAGATCGCCATCAACGTAAACCAGACGAGCGACCAACCGGCGATCGAAAGACCGAGGAATTTCCAATCCACCGCGGCGCATTCGCCGCTGCCCTGGATCAGCTTCTGGAGGGTGCGCGCGAGCGGCAGGTTGTCCAGCATGAAGAAGAGGTCCGGCCCGCACTGCGGCACCTTGTCGGGCGGCAGGTGCTGCAACCACACCTGGCGGCCGGCGGTAGCTGCGCCGCCCGCGGCGAACAGGGCGGCGAGAATGCCGTAGACGGCTATCCCCCTGCTTCTCGGGCCGTGGAGGATGGCGAGCAGCGAAATCGCGGCAACCGCGTAATAGAAGCCGCGCTGCACTAGGCACAGCGGGCACGGCTCGAGCCCCTGCTGGAACTGCAGGTAGTAGCCGTATCCGAGGAGCACGGCACAGACGACGAAAGGTAGAGCGAATATGCGACGGGAATTCATGCCTGCGCCGGCACCACGCGGCCTGCCGCCGCGCCAAAGCCGATGGTTTTGAAGCCTTGCCGGGCACAGCGTCCGCGCAGCACCACTTCGTCGCCGTCCTCCAGGAAGCTGCGGACCTCGCCGCCCGGCAATCGAAGCGGGCGCCGTCCGCCCTGGGTGAGCTCCATCAGGGAGCCCAGCGAATCGTCGGTCGTGCCGGAGATCGTGCCCGAGCCGATCAGGTCGCCCGGCTGCAGGTTGCAGCCGTTGGACGTCTGGTGAGCCACCAGCTGCGCCAGCGTCCAATACGAGTCGCGGAAGCTGGCGTGGGACAACCGGGTCGCTGCTTTCATGCTTGAAGTCCGCAAATGCATCTCGAGCTCGATATCGTAGCCGCCTTCGCGCTGATCTTCCTCACCGAAGAGGTACGGCAAGGGCTTGGGATCGTCCGCTGCCCGCAAGAACGCCGGGCAGCGATACGGCTCGAGCGCTTCCAGGGTGACGATCCAGGGAGACAGCGTGGTGGCGAAGCTCTTCGCGAGAAAAGGGCCGAGCGGCTGGTATTCCCACGCCTGGATGTCGCGCGCCGACCAGTCATTGAGCAGGCAGACACCGAAGACGCGTGCCGCGGAGTCGCGCAGGGAGACGGGGCGGCCGAGGCGGTTCCCGGTTCCGACGATGAAGCCGAGCTCCGCCTCGTAATCCAGCCGCTGCGACGGCCCGTACACCGGCGCCGGACTATCGGCGGCCTTGAGCTGGCCTTTCGGCCGCCGCACCGGCGTGCCCGAGACGACGACCGAAGAAGCGCGGCCGTGGTAGCCGATCGGGACCCACTTGTAGTTCGGCAGCAGCGGGTTGTCGGGCCGCAGCAGGTGCCCGACGTTCGCCGCGTGGTGGATACCCGTATAGAAATCGCTGTAGTCGCCGACTGCGACGGGCAGGAACAGCTCCGCCTCGCGCACCGGCACCAGGTGCTTGCGCAGCTTTTTCCAGGAACGGTTGTCCACGCCCAGTGCGCGCGAGAGCTCGGCCCGCAACCGCTTCCATGCCGAGCGGCCCTGGGCAGCGATGCCGTTCAGGGTCGGCCCGGTGTTCACGCCGAGCGCCGCAAGGTCGAGGATCCGGTCGCCGATGGCGATACCGCCCCGCGGCGCTTCGCGACTCTTGTGCCGACGAAACACGCCGAACGGCAGGTTCTGGATGGGAAATTCGCAGCCCGGCGCGTTCGCCGATTCCACCCAGCTGCGCAGCTCCGGATCGTGCGTGCGGTCGAGCTTCACCGAAAGTTCTTCCTGAAGCCGTCCCAGGCGGCGTCGTAGTCCTTCTGCAGCTCGCGCGCCGTCATGGCGAAACGCGTCGGGCGGAACACATAGCGCGACTCCCACATGAAGGCCAGCGTGTCGCTGACCTTCTGCGGAGCAAGCGGGACGGCGATCGCGCGTTCGTATGTCGCGCGATCGGGACCGTGCGCCGACATGCAGTTGTGGATCGAGACGCCGCCCGGCACGAAGCCTTCGGCCTTGGCGTCGTAGACGCCCCGTACGAGACCCATCAGCTCGCTCATCACGTTGCGGTGGAACCAGGGCGGCCGGAAGGTGTGCTCGGCGACCATCCAGCGCGGCGGAAAGATGACGAAGTCGCAGTTCGCTACGCCAACCTGTCCGGAAGGCGAGGTGAGCACCGTGAAGATCGACGGATCGGCGTGGTCGAAGCTCACTGTGTTGATCACCATGAAGCGCGCCAGGTCGTACTTATACGGCACATAGTCGCCGTGCCAGGCGACCACGTCGAGCGGCGAGTGGGCGAACTCCGCCTCCCAGAGGGCGCCCATGAACTTCGCGGCCACCTGGCAGCGGCCTCGGTCCTCGAACGCGGCGACCGGGGCAAGGAAATCGCGCGCCTGCGCGAGTCCCTGCGAGCCGATCGGCCCGAGCTCGGGCAGGCGGAACAGAGCGCCGTAGTTCTCGCAGAGGTAGCCGCGCGCTGTGCGGCCGGTAAGGGAGA
>DASQYN010000094.1:0-6568 GCA_035639215.1 Burkholderiales bacterium | reverse complement strand
CGATCTTGTAGCCGTACTCGCCCGCCTGGGACTGGATCGCCTTGTAGACGAGATCTCCCCAGACGTCGGAGAAGCCGATGTAGCCGACGGTCTTCACGCCGTGCGCCTTAAGCTGCTGGGAGACCGCGCTCATCATGAGCTCGGTCGGCTGCGGCACGACGAACGACCAGTGCAGCACCTCGCCCGAGAGCACCGCCGGCGTCATCACCAGCATCGGGATCTTCGCCTCGGCCGCCGCCTGCGCCATCTGCACCGCGGAAGGGACGCCGTTCGAGCCCAGCAGCACGTCGGCTTTCTCCTCGGCGATCAGCTTGCGCGCGTTCTTCGCGGCGTTGGTCGGATCCGAGCCATCGTCGAGGATCACGTAGCGCACCGGCTCGCCGCCTAGCGTCTTGCCCATCAGCTGGAAGGCATTGCGGTAGTGCACGCCGAGCGATGCGCCCGGCCCGGTGATGCCGAGCGAGACCCCGACCACGATCTCGGCCTGCGCCGCGCCGCTCATTGCCCCGGCGAGCGCGGCAAGCACTGCGACCAGCGTGAGCTTCAGCTTCATCGATCCCTCCTCCTCGCTTTGAGCATCTCCGCGGCGGCCAGCGTTCGCGCCAGCACGTCCTTGCGATACGCCGTGACGTCGCGGCCCCGGTAATCGTAGAACCCCCGGCCGGTCTTCAGCCCGAGGTTTCCCTCGCGCATCAATCTTTGCACGTTTTCGGGCGGCGCGTAGCGCTCGGCGCTGACCCGCTCGGCGAGATAGCGGCTCGCGTAGTAGAGGATGTCGTTGCCGCCGTAGTCGATGAACTCGATGACGCCGATCGCCGCGAAGCGCAGCCCTAGGCCGAAGCGTGTCGCCCGGTCGATCTGCTCGGCGCTCGCCACGCCCTCCTCCACCATGCGCGCCGCCTCGTTCATCATCAGCGCCTGCAGGCGCGGCACGATGTAGCCGGGCGTCGGCCCGCAGCGCACCGGCACCTTGCCGGCGGCTTCGAGAAGGCCTTCCAGAGTCGCCAGGGCCCGAGACGAAGTTGCCTCGTGGGCGGAAAGCTCGACCAGCGGGATGACGTAGGCCGGATTCAGCCAGTGGGCGTTCAGCAGCCGCTCCGGATGCGTGACGAGCGGCACGAGATCGGTGACGAGGATGGTCGAGGTCGTCGATGCGAGGATCGCCGCCGGCGACGCGAGCGCGCAGAGGCGGGCGAAGGCGTCGCGCTTCGCCTCCAGCGTTTCGGGGACCGCTTCGAACACGACGTCGCAGTCGACCAGAATCTGGGCCGCGGCTTCTTCGCGAACCATCCGGATCCGCGCCATGGCCGATCCGGCGTCGGACAGCGCGCCGAGCTCGGCCAGCGTGTCGAGGCTCGCGCCCATCTCCCCCTGCGCCTGCGACTCGAGGCTCGACCACTCCCCTTCGCCGCGGCGCTTGAGGTCGACCAGCGCGAAGTCGTACCCGGCGATAGCGAAGGCGAGCGCGATGCCGCGTCCCATGCGCCCTGCGCCGACGGCGGCGAGCTTCATCGGCGCTCGAGCCTGCGCTGCAGCTCTTCGCGCGAGAGCCCGGCGAGGCCGAGCGCTTCGAGCGTTCGCTCGCCGCGCTCGAGCTCGCGGCCGAGGATCGCGCCTGCGATGGCGAGCAGCCCGCCCGCCACCGGCGCCGGCGAGCCGGCCCAGCGCGCCGCCGAGACGAGGAAGGCGAGGCCGAAAACCACGTCCTCGGTCATGTAGCGGTGCACGTGCAGGTCGATCTTCTCGCGCCAGTCCCCGGATTTGACCAGCTTGCGATGGGCATCGCCGTACATCCATCGGTCGCTCGTGTAGTGGTCGGCGAGCGGATAGTGGGGGGCCGCGAAGCCGATCGCCTTGCGCAGCGCGATACGTTCCTCGTCCAGGCGCGTGGTCACGGCGCGAACCGAAGGTTGCGTGCCTTCGCTGTGGATGTCCCAGCGCTCGAAGTGCTCGAGCGGCGCGGCATTCATGAGGATGAGCGGCGGGTGAATCATCGGTCCGGCATTCATCAGCGCCCCGGAGAGCGCGTTGCCGCAGGGTTCCGCCGAGGGATACGCCTGCCTGATCGTCTGCATCGCCCTGGGCGCCGCTTCGGAGGGATAGACGCCCGTGGGAAGGCGTACGGCACGCACCGTGATCGCAATTTCCGCCGGTCCGCGCTTTCGCGCCAGGTAGGGCAGCGTGCCCGTCTCCGCCCATAGGACGTCCTTCGTCACGCCGAGCGTTTTCGGCACGGCATACGCGCCGAAGCTGCCGGGCGGCATGAAGACGACCTGGCCGTCCTGCAGCGCCGGCGCGATCGCCCGTCCGATGTCGAGCTGCGACGGCGCGGGCCCCGGCATGACTACCAGCTCCGCACCTCGCACGGCATCGGCCGGGTCGGTGAAGAGCGCGGGGATGCGCACCGGCCGCGAGCCGCGCTCGTCGGTGAGCAGCAGCTGGCTCGAGACGAAGAGCGTCGCGAGCGCGGCCTGGTCGCGGCGCCACAGCCGGACTTCATGGCCCTGCTCGCTGAGATCCGCCGCGGCGGCGTAAGCGCCGTGCCCGCCGCCGAGCACCGCGATCTTCACGAGACCCTCAGGACGACCGCCATCGCGCTGTCGCCGGCGGCGCAGCCCGTGAAAAGGCCGTCGCCGCCGCCCGCGACCACCAGCGCCTCGATCAGCTCGATGATGGCGCGCGTCGCCATCGGCGCCTGCGGATGTCCCCACACGAGAGAGCAGCCGTAGTCGTTCATCCGCTCGAGCGGCACGCCGGTGTCGCGCGAGAACACGATGTCGTTCACCGCGAAGGGGTTGTGCGTCTTCACGGCCTTCAGCGCGGCGAAGGCGAGGCCCGCCTGATCGAGCGCCCGCTGCGCGGCCGGAATGGGCGCCTCGGGCATGAAGCCGAGGGGCGCGCGCGACTGGCCGAAGCCGAGCAGCCGGATGCGGATCTTCGGGTCGCGCGACAGCTCTCGCGCCCGCTCGGGTGCGGCGACGACGAGCGCGGCGTTCCCGTCGGCCGGATAGGTCTGGCCGCCGTACGTGACGGTACCGCCCTGAATGACCGGCTTCAGCTTCGCGAGTGCCTCGGCGCTCGAACTTCGGACCCCCTCGTCGCCCGGCAGCGGCTCGCGAGCTTTCGGCACCTCGAAGGGCAGCGACATGAAGCGCCTCTGAAAGGCGCCGAGGCTCTTGCGGTATTGCGCTTCGCGCAGCAGCACCACCTCGTGCTGCTCCGCGCTGGAGACGCCGTGCTTCGCAGCCACCTTCTCCGCGGTGTCGATCATGGCGTGCGGGCCGAGCGGGTCGCAGCGGAAGTTGTCCATGACCCAGTCCTCGTGCGCGCCGGTACCGCCCGGGCCGCGCGGGTCCGGATAGTAGAGATGCGGCCCATTCGAGGTGCGATCGCAGGTGACCACGAGCGAGGCGCTGGCGAGGCCGCTCTCGATCTCCTGGACGCCGGCGAGAAGCGCGCGTACTCCCGTAGAGCATGCCTGCATGACGGTCGGCCCGGTCACGTTGCCGATCCCGGCCATGCCGGCGAGCCAGGGCAGCCCATAGAAGGAATGCTTCTGCGGCACGCTGAAGCCGAGCACGCCGTGGTCGAAGGCAGCAGGCGAGAGGTCGCGCCGCGCGAGCTCGCGGCGCACCACCTCGGCGGCGAGCTCGAGCGCGTTCAGGCCGGAGAGCGCTCCCTGCCAGCGCGCGAATGGCGTGCTCCAGTAAGCGCCATAGGGAATTTCCGAGCGATACGCCATCGCCGGAAATCGTATCAGGCGTCATCGGCTCGCCCCCGGTGCGCGATTTTCTTTTCGCAGCGCTTGCATTTCCGTTCGCAGCGCTGCATGATGTTTTCGCGTAATCAAGAAGAAGGGACGATTACCCTCCAAAGAACATGAACACAACGCTGGTGATCAACCCGAAGGGCGGTTCGGGCAAGACGACCGTCACGATCAACCTGGCGAGCTACTTCGCCGCGCAGCGCGTTCCCACTACTGTCATGGATTACGACCCGCAGGGGTCGAGCCTGAACTGGCTGCGCCTGCGCTCGCCGCATGCGCCGAAGATCCATGCCGCCAATGCCGCCCGCCACCAGGGCACGGGGCTTCGCTCGATGGCGATGTACGTGCCCGAGCCGACGCAGCAGCTCATCATCGACGCGCCCGCCGGCGCCTCCGGCCTTGTGCTGCAGGAGATGCTCGACCGCGCGAGCTGCATCATCGTCCCGGTGCCGCCCTCGCCCATCGACATCCACGCCACAGCGAACTTCGTCTCCGAGGTGCTGAACACCGCGCGCCTGCAGGCGCGGAAGCTGCCGATCGCGATCGTCGCGAACAAGGTGCGCCGTTCGATGCCGCAATATGCGCCCTTCGACTGGTTCCTGAGCACGCTCAAGCTCTCGCTTCTCGCCCGGCTCGTCGACTCCGATGTCTATGTGAAGGCGGGCGAAGCGGGCATGGGCATCTTCGAGATGGATGCCGGGCTCGCGATGGCGGAGCGCAAGCAGTTCATGCCGATCGTCGAATGGGTGCAGAGCCACCAGCAGCCGCGGCCTGAAGGCGAGGTCTACGAGCTGGCGCGGCGGCTCGCCTAGAGGAGGAGCGAAAATGAAAGCTGTTCTGCTCGCCGGCCTGCTCGCCGGCACCACCGCGTACGCCCAGCAGCCGCCGGCCATCGCCTTCCAGTCCATCGCCGAGCCCCTCAAGCTGCCCGCCGACCTTTACTTCGGCGAAGTGACCGGCGTGGCCGTGAATTCGAAAGGCCACGTCTTCGTGCTCTCGCGCGGCAACACCAGCGGGCCTGCCTACGGCGCCGCGGCGACCCAGCTCCTGGAATTCGACCAGAACGGCGAGTTCGTCCGCGAGATCGGCAAGCACCTCTACGCGTGGTCTTTCGGGCACACCGTGCGCATCGACCCGGCGGACAACATCTGGGTGACCGACAAGGGCTCCGACATGGTGGTGCGCTTCAACCCGCAAGGGCGGGTCACCATGGTGTTCGGCCGCAAGCAGGAAGCCTCCGACCGGGAGACGGGACCGCTCGAGCATCCGAAGCCGCCGTTGCCGCCGGAAGACGGCCGCTTCCGCCAGGTCACCGACGTCACCTGGGATCCGGCGGGCAACATCTTCATCAGCGACGGCTATATCAACTCACGCGTCGCCAAGGCGGACAAGGACGGCAACTGGCTCAAGTCGTGGGGAACGCCGGGCAACAAGCCCGGCCAGTTCAACACCCCGCACAGCATCGCCGCCGACGCCAAGGGCAACATCTACGTTGCCGACCGCGGCAACCGGCGCATCCAGGTGTTCGACTCCGAAGGCAACTTCCTTCGCCAGATCACGGTCGACGTGCCGTACAAGGCGGGCGTGCGGCCGGCCATCGGCAACCTGCCCGATCTCGCCAAGATCGAGGCCTCCGGCGGGGCGAAGACCATGATGCCCGGCTCGCCGTGGGCGCTGTGCATCACGCCGGGTCCGAACCAGGTGCTCTACGCCTCCGATGCCTACCCCGGCCGCGTGTACAAGCTGAGCCTCGAGGGCAAGGTGCTCGGCGTGCTCGGCGAGTCGGGCAAGCAGCTCAAGCAGTTCGGCTGGATCCACGAGATCGCCTGTCCCTCGGAGAACGTCCTCTACGTCGCCGAGCTGCTGAACTGGCGAGTCCAGAAGCTTCTGCTCCAGCCGTAGCGCGCTAGGGCGCGACGCGCGCGGCCACCGCCGCGGCAAAGGCTTGCGTGTCGAGCGATCCGCCGAGGTCGCGCGTGCGCGTCTCCGCCCTTTGCAACAGATGGTCCACCGCCCCCTCGATGGCGCTCGCCGCCTCTGTGAAGGCGCTGCGCCCGTGGCGTGCGCCGAGCCACTCGAGCAGCATCGCCGCCGAAAGGATCAGCGACGCCGGATTGGCGATGCCCTGCCCGGCGATATCGGGCGCCGAGCCGTGCTGCGCCTGGGCCATGCAATGGCCGGCACCGGCATTGATTGCCGCGCCGAGGCCGAGGCTTCCCGACAGCTCGGCCGCCTCGTCGGAGAGGATGTCGCCGAACATGTTGGTCGTCACCACGACGTCGAAGCGCGCCGCGTCGCACACCAGGAGCGCGGCCATCGAATCGACGAGCTGCTCCTCGTACTTCACCTCCGGGAACTGCGCGGCCACCGCGCGCGCCTCGCGCAGGAAGAGCGCTTCCGACATCTTGATGACGTTCGCCTTGTGCACGGCCGTCACCTTCCTCCGGCGGCGGCGCGCCATCTCGAAGCCGCTCTGCGCGATGCGGCGCGAAGCTTGCGCGGTGATCTTGCGCACCGAGAGCGCCATGTCCGCCGTCGGCATGAACTCGCCGACGCCGAGGTGCATGTTGCGGTCGGAATAGAAGCCCTCGGTGTTCTCGCGCACGATGACGAGGTCCATCGGCGTGCGGCCCCAGTGCGGCAGCCCCGTCCGCGAGCGGCTGGGCCGGATGTTGGCGTAGAGGTCGAGCCGCACGCGCAGCTCGCCGGAGACGTTGATGCCGCCTTCGACCTTCGGCGGATACGCGACCTGGTCGAGCGGGCCGAGCAATATTCCGTCGGCGCGCCGGCAGGCGTCGAAGA
>DASQYN010000093.1:0-5524 GCA_035639215.1 Burkholderiales bacterium | reverse complement strand
GGCTACGGGGGTGTAGACCGACAAGCTAGTCGAAGGTGTAGACCGGCCACATCGGCACGCGCACACCGTCGTCCAGCGAGTCGCGGCGCATCCAGTTGCCGTTGCCGGTCGTGTCGACGAGGTAATAGGGCTTGCCGCCCTTCGCCGGCGTCACCTTGAGCATCACCACTCGTCCGCCGTCGCGGATTTCTTCCACCTTGTCGGATTCCTGCACTGGAATGCGCACGGCGGGCTCGTCCGGTCCGCCGGTCGCGGCCGGCGGCGGAGGCGGCGACTCGGGCACCGGCTCGAGCCGAGGCGGCGCCTCTTGCGCGAGTGCACCGGCGGCGAGCCACGCGAGCAGCCAAGGCACCACGCGACGCATGGCGCGCAGTTTAGCGCACTTATAATGGCCGCTTGCCCCCGCAAGACGCCGAAAAGACGCTCCTGCTCGTCGACGGATCGTCGTATCTCTATCGCGCCTTCCATGCGCTACCGGAGCTGAAGAGCCCGAAGACCGGAGAGCCGACCGGCGCCATCTACGGCGTGCTGAACATGCTGCGCAAGCTCGCCAACGACTACCAGGCGCAGGCGCGGGCGGCGGTGTTCGACGCCAAGGGCAAGACCTTCCGCGACGACGTCTATCCGCAGTACAAGGCGACGCGCAGCGCCATGCCCGACGACCTGTCGCGCCAGGTCGAGCCGCTCTACGAAGCCGTCCGCGCGCTCGGCTGGCCGCTCCTTTGCATCGACGGCGTGGAAGCGGACGACGTAATCGCCACGCTCGCCGAGCAGGCAAGAGCGCGCGGCTGGCGCACCGTCATCTCGACCGGGGACAAGGACCTCACGCAGCTGGTCGACGGCCGCACGCTGTGGATCAACACGATGTCCAACGAGAAGCTCGACGTCGACGGGGTGAAAACCAAGTTCGGCGTGCCGCCGGAGAAGATCGTCGACTACCTCGCGCTGATCGGCGACCAGATCGACAACATCCCTGGCGTCGACAAGGTGGGGCCGAAGACCGCCTGCAAATGGATCACGCAGTACGGCTCGCTGGAAGGCGTGGTCGCCCACGCCGAGGAAATCCCGGGCCTCGCCGGCGAGAACCTGCGCAAGGTGAAGGACTGGCTGCCGACCGCGCGCGAGCTGCTGACGGTGAAGCGCGACGTGCCGTTGCCCATCAAGCTCGAGCAACTGAGCGATTTCATAAACAATCCGGCGCAGCAACGCGCCCAATACGAGCGCTTCGGCTTCAAGAGCTGGCTGCGCGAGGTGGAGAACGCCGCGCCGCCGTCCGAGGCGCCGGCGCCGGCCGGCGACGGCCCCAAGATGCGACGCGCTACGACGATCGTCGCCGAGGCCGAGCTCGAGTCGCTGCTCGCGCGGATGGCGGACGTCCCGCTGGTCGGCTTCGCCGCGCTCGCCATCGGCGAAGAACCGATGAGCGCTCGCCTGATCGGCCTCGCCTTCGCCTTCGGCGAGGAAGCGTTCTACCTGCCGCTCGGGCACGACTATGCCGCCGTTCCGCAGCAACTCTCGATGGATGCGGCGCTGCGGCTGCTCAGGCCGTGGCTCGAGCGCGACGACTGCCGCAAGGTGGGCGCCAACGTCAAGCTCGATTCGCACGCGCTCGCCAACAGCGGCGTGCGGCTCGCCGGCTGCCTCCACGACACCATCCTCGAGTCCTACGTGCTCGAGGTGCAGGAGCGCCACGAGCTCGGCAGCCTGGCGAGCCGCCATTGCGGCTGGGCGACGCTCTCCTACGACGACGTGACCGGCAAGGGCGCCGCGCGCATCGCTCTCTCGGCGGTCGAGCTCGCTCGCGCCACCGAGTACGCGGCGCAGCAGGCCGATTGCGCCCTGGCCGTGCACGACATCCTCTATCCGCGGATCGCCGCCGACGAGAAGCTGAAGCGCGTCTACGAGACGATCGAGCTGCCGCTGTTGCCGGTGCTCGCGCGCATGGAGAGGAACGGCGTGCTGCTCGACCGCGCCAAGCTCGAGGCGCAGAGCCATGAGCTCGGCAAGGAAATCCTGGCCCTGGAGCGGAAGGCTTACGACGCCGCCGGCCAGCCCTTCAACCTCGGCTCGCCGAAGCAGATCCAGGAGCTCCTCTTCGAGCGGCAGAAGCTGCCGGTGAAGAAGAAGACGCCCTCGGGCCAGCCCTCCACCGACGAGGACTCGCTCGCCGAGCTCGCGCTCGACCACCCGCTGCCGCGGCTCATCCTCGAGCACCGCGCCCTTTCGAAGCTCAAGTCGACCTATACCGACAAGCTGCCGAAGAGCATCAACCCGGTCACGGGACGGGTCCACACCACGTACTCGCAGACCACGGCGGTGACCGGGCGGCTCGCTTCCAACGAGCCGAACCTGCAGAACATCCCCATCCGCACGAGCGCCGGGCGGCGCATCCGCGAATGCTTCATCGCCCCGCCGGGCGCGAAGATCGTCTCGGCCGACTATTCGCAGATCGAGCTGCGGATCATGGCGCATCTCTCCGGGGACGAGAACCTGCGGCGCGCCTTCCGCGACGGCGAGGACGTGCACCGTGCGACCGCGGCCGAAGTCTTTGGCGTTTCCCTCCAGAACGTCGACCCGGACCAGCGGCGAATCGCCAAGGTCATCAACTTCGGCCTGATCTACGGCATGTCGTCGTTCGGCGTGGCGCAAAACCTCGGCATCGACCGCGGCACGGCGCAAACCTACATCGAGCGCTATTTCGCGCGCTACCCGGGCGCGAAGCGCTACATGGACGAAACGCGCCGGCGCGCGAAGGAGCTCGGCTACGTAGAGACGGTCTTCGGCCGGCGGCTATGGCTTCCCGAGCTGAAAAGCGGCGCGCCGGTGCGGCGGCAAGCCGCCGAACGCGCGGCGATCAACGCGCCGATGCAGGGCACCGCCGCCGACCTGATCAAGCTCGCCATGATTGCGGTGCAGGGCTTCCTCGAGCGGGAAAAGCTCGCCGCGAAGCTCATCATGCAGGTGCACGACGAGCTGGTGCTCGAGGTGCCGGAGCCCGAGCTGTCCAGCGTCACCGCGAACGTGCGTACGCTCATGCAATCGGTAGCTACCCTGGATGTGCCCCTTGTCGTCGAAGTCGGTGTCGGCGACAACTGGGACAAGGCGCACTAGCGCCGCAGCGCGAGCACGTTGAAGGCGAGATAGGCGCAGAAGGCAATCAGCCAGAACAGCGCCGTCAGCTCCAGGCTCAGGCTCTCGCCCGCGGCGAGGCATAGCAAAGCAAAGAGCGGCAACGACAGCAATTCGCCGATCGCCAGCGCGCGCGTGCGCCGCAAGGCGTAGAGGCCGAACATCGCCACCCAGGCGCCGATGCGCACCAGGCTGCCGGCGAAGAGCAGCGCCACCGCGAGGCCGGAAGCGCGGAAGCTGTCGTCGTAGAGCGCGCCGAGGAGCGGCCGCTCGAGCGCGAGGAAAAGCGCGAGCACCAGGGCGGCAGGCACGAGGGTGCGCCAGGCGGCCGCGCGCAGCACCGCCGAAAAGCGCTCGCGCTCGCGGGCGGCGGCGGCGAGTCGCGGCAGGTAATACACGGAGAGCACGCCGCCGGCGAAGCCGCAAATCCAGTCCGACAGGCGCCAAAGCGCCTGCAGCACGCCCGCTTCGTGCCACGAGAGCGCGTCGGCCACGACGGCCCGGACGACGAGGGTCGAAGCCGGGCTGAGGAAGCCGATCGCCACGCTCGGCAGGATGTAGCGGCGCAGCGGGTGCGCGCGAGAACGGAAGCGGCCCGCCTTGTCGGAGGGCCGGCCGATGAAAATGACGATGGCCGCGGGCACGGCCTGGGCGGCAGCGAGCAACGCGATCACCTGCCCTGCCGGCGCGAGCCACGCCACCGCGAGCGACAGCAGCGCCGTGCCGAGGGCCAGGCCGAGCATCAGATTGCGCCGCTCCTGGCCGAGCCAGAGGCTGCCGACGAGCCCCGGAACAACCGAGATCCAGCCGACCACGGCACCGAGGACCAGCACCGCGCTGCTCAGCTTTCCGCCGCTCAGCGCATCGGCGGAGAAGAGCCCGGCCGCCGCGCCTGCGAGCGCCACCGGCAGGGCGACGAGAAGCCCCAGCCTGAGCACTTCGCGCAGCAGCTCGCGCTGGCGCTCGGTGCTGCGGGTGCGCGCGACGTAGACGGAAAGGCCGGTGCCCAGCCCGGCGAGCGCCACGCCGGAGACCACCTCGATGAGCGACAGCAGTTGCGCCCATAGCGCGACCAGATCGCCGCCGCCGCGCACGGCGAGCACCTTGTCGAGCGCCGAGCGCCCGGCGAGCCCGGCGCCGATCAGGGCGAACGTGAGAACGAGCTTGATGGAATTCGCCGGCTACTGCAGAGCGCCGAACACCTTGCGCACGATGCTCGAGGCGCTCTTCAGCGGATCGGCGCGAACCTGCTTCTCCTCCTCCGCCACCATCAGGAAAAGCCCGTCGAGCGCCTTCTGCGTCACGTATTCGTCGAGGTCGGTGTCTTGCTCGCGCATGAGCCCTACGGCGGCGGCCTTGCCGGCGTAGCGATCGTAGGCACGGGCCAGTTGCACTTTGGCGGTCGCGCCGCGCACGATTGGCAGAAAGCGCTGGTGAAGCGGCTCGCGCGCGCTGCGGCGGAAGTAATCGGTCGCCGCGGTGTCGCCGCCGGTCAGGATGCCCTTCGCGTCGCGCAGCGTCATCTTGCGCACCGACTGGACGAAGAGAGATCGCGCCTCCGGCACCGCCGCTTCGGCGGCGCGGTTCATGGTCACGATCAGCTCGTCGGCGTACTTGCCCATGCCGACGCGGCGCATCATCCGCTCGGCGCGCTGCGCCGATTCGGGAAGCGCGATGCGCACGAGCTGGTTGCCGAGAAAACCGTCGGTGCGGCCGAGCTTGGCGACCGCCGCTTGCGTGCCTTTTTCGAGCGCGGTCTTCAACCCCGCGACCGCGTCGGCTTCGCTGATCCCCGGCAGCGACGCGGCCGCGGCCGCCGCCGAAAGAACTATTCCGACAACCGCAAGTCCGGCTTTCCCCATGCCGGGCAGCTTACAAAAAAAGACCCGCCAGTTGGCGGGTCGCGTGATCGGTTCGGTGCGTTATTACCGGCCGCGGTCGTCGAATTTCGAATGGCCCGGCACGCCGTCGCCGCCGCCGTTGCCCCAGCCGTTGTTGCCGTCACTCGAGATGCGGCCACCGCCGCCGCAAGACGCAAACGCCGGCTCGGACGTCATGTTGAGCGCGTACTTGATCGCCGCCTTGCTCGCGTCGCCCACCGCGGTCTGCGGAATGACGCCGAAATGCTGCAGCGGTCCGCTTGCCGCGAAGGCCCCGAAGACGGCGCTGACTGCCAGAAGCTTCGCTTTCACTTCACCTCTCCTCGTTCAGTGCACTGGGACGTGCCCCGCCATGGTCGCAACGGTGCGTTGCATCCCATAGCTCGCGAGGAGGGCGGGCCGTGGCCGGACCGGACCGACGTCGGCGAGCGTCACTTAGAATGACGGCCTATGCGCCGTCGCGCCCTGCTCGCTCTCGTCGTAATCGCCTTAGCGTTCGCCGGCATCGCGCTGCT
>DASQYN010000092.1:0-4245 GCA_035639215.1 Burkholderiales bacterium | reverse complement strand
TGTTCCAGAAGCACCTCGGCGAGACTGTGGTGATCGCCAACGTGGGCGGTGCCTCGGGCACCAAAGGCGCCAAGGAGGCGAAGGACTCGCCGCCCGACGGCTATACGCTCTACGCGGTGCACGACTACATCCACCTCACGTACTGGACCGGCGTCGCCGACGTGAACTACAGCGACTTCGAGCCGATCTGCATGCTCGCCTCGACCGCCTCGGTGCTCACCGCCAGCCCGAAGACGCCCTGGAAGAGCCTGAAGGACCTGATCGCCGACGCGAAGAAGCGACCCGGACAGATCACCGTCGGCGCGACGCTCGGCTCGACCAGCCATTTCTTCCCGGCGATGGTGGAAAAGGCCGCGGGCATCAAGTTCAAGTACGTTTCCTACGAGGGGCTCGCGCCGCGGATGAACGCGATCCTCGGCGGCCACATCGACCTGACCGACTCGAACCTCACACAGAAGGGCAAGGTCGAGGCGGGCCAGCTCAAGTTCCTCGGCATCGCGACGGCGCAGCGCTCGCCCGAGATGAAGAACGTGCCGACGCTCAAGGAGCAGGGGGTGAACGTGACCTACGCGGTGAATCGCGGCCTCATGGCGCCGAAGGGCACCGCCGCGCCGATCCTCGCGAAGCTCGAGTCCTCGTGCCAGGCCGCGGCGAAGGAGCCGGAGTTCGCTCACGCCATGCAGCTGCAGGGCACCGACGTGCGCTACATGGGCCGCCAGCAGTACGGCACGTGGCTGAAGCAAGCCGACAAGGAGAACCACGACCTCGCCAAGGACCTCGGCCTGCTGAAGCGTTGAAAAGCCCTTCGCGCGACGGCTGGGCCGGGCTCGTCGTTCTCGCGGCGAGCGTTGTCCTTTTCGTCCTCACGCTCGGGCTCAAGCCGAGCCCGCTCGTGCCGGTCGGGCCGGGCTTCTATCCGCGCATCGTGCTGGCGGTGACGGCGCTCTTCGCCGTCGGCCTTGTCGTTTCCGATGTCTTCAGCAAGCAAAGGCCAGGACCGCTTCCCCGCGCCAATTACGCCGCAGTGGTCCTGCACTTCGCGGTCTTCGGCCTGTACGTCGTCGCGCTGCCGCCGCTCGGCTTTCGCATCGCGACCTTCCTCTATGTCGCGGTGGCGAACGCGCTGATGGCGCCGCCGCGCAAGGCGCTCGACTGGGTGCGCGTCGGCGTGCTCGCCCTCGCGACGGCAGCCGCGACGTACTACGTCTTCGAGCATTACCTGTCGGTCCTGCTGCCGCGCGGCCGCTGGACGGACTTCTGACGCATGGGCGAGATGTACGAGCTGCTGGGCGCCGGACTGGCCAACATCGCGCACCTGAAGTACCTCGTGCCGCTTTTCTTCGGCACGCTCGCCGGCGTGATCGGCGGCGCGCTGCCGGGCGTGACGATCACCATGACGATCATCGTCGTGTTGCCCTTCACCTTCGGCCTCGATCCGCTGCAGGGGCTCGCGGCGATGACCGGCGTCTACGTCGGCGGCTCGGCGGGCGGCCTCGTCACCGCCTGCCTGCTCGGCATTCCGGGCACGCCCTCGGCGATCGCCACCACGTTCGACGGCTACCCCATGGCGCGCAAGGGCGAGCCGGGGCGGGCGATCTGGCTTGGCGTCTGGGCGTCGTTCTTCGGCGGCCTGCTGGGCGGCGTGTTCCTCATCGCCGCCACCGAGCCGCTGGCGAAGATCGCGCTCGAGTTCGGGCCGTGGGAGTTCTTCTCGCTCTTCATCTTCGCGCTGTCGATGGTCGCCGGGCTGGTCGAAGCGTCGCTCCTGAAAGGCCTGCTTTCCGGTTGCCTCGGGCTGATCGTCACCGTGCTCGGCGCCGATCCGGTGATGGGCCAGGAGCGCCTGACGCTTGGCGTCGACTTCATCAAGGGCGGCATCGATTTCCTGCCGGTGCTGATCGGCGTCTTCGCCTTCGCGCAGATCATGGGCGAGATCGAGCGGCCGGCGGCCGCGAGCGGCGCGCAGGCCGTCGCGGGACGCATCGCCGTGTCGCATCTCAAGGTGATCTGGGAGATCGTGTCGCGGCCGTTCCAGCTGCTCTGGTTCGCCTTCGTCGGCGTGCTGATCGGCGTGCTGCCGGCGATCGGCGGCAGCGCGGCGAGCATGATGGCCTACGACCAGGCGAAGAAGATCTCGCGCCGGCCGGAGAAGTTCGGCACCGGCATTCCGGAGGGCATCATCGCCTCCGAGTCGTCGAACAACGCCAACGTCGGCGGCTCGCTGGTCACCATCATGGCCTTCGGCATCCCGGGCGACGCGGTGACGGCGGTGATGCTCGGCGCGCTCACCATCCACGGCATCCAGTCCGGGCCGCTCTTCATCTCGCAGAACCCGCAGCTCGCCTACGGCATCTTCGCCGCCTACCTGCTCGCGCATCCGCTGATGGTGCTGATCCTCGGCGCGAGCGCGCGCTGGATGCTGCGCATCGTCTCGGTGCCGAAGTCGGCGCTCTTTCCCGTCGTCCTGGTGCTGTGCGTGATCGGCGCCTACGCCCTGAACAACACCATGTCCAACGTGTACGTGCTGCTCGCCTTCGGCGTGTTGGGCTACCTGATGGTGAAGCTCGGTTTTCCGCTGGCGCCGTTCATCCTCGGCGTGATCCTCGGCGACCAGATCGAGGTGAACCTGATCCGCGCCATCATGACCGATCCGAACCCGTGGCTCTTCGTCACGCACCCGATCTCCGGCCTGCTTCTCGCCGCCTCGGTGGCGTCGCTCGCGTTCGCGCTGTGGCAGCACCGGCGCATGAGCCGCAGGCTCGAGGCGGCCGAGGGCGACGCGGACTTCTAAGTTCTTGGGAGAGTGCGTCGTCGTTCCTGCGAAGGCGGGAACCCGGTTTTCTTTAACAAAAGAACTGGGCCCCCGCCTGCGCGGGGGCGACAAAGGGTTTTACCCTAGACCAAGCCCAGCATCCCCACCGCCGCGCCGGCGGCGAGCAGGATGAGGGGATTCAGACGCGTGCGCAGGATCGCCGCGACGGTGAGCAGCGTCATGCCGAGCCCGACCCAATCGTGGCCGATGGAGTGCAGCAGCACCCAGCCGCTCGAGAACATCAGGCCGATGGCGATCGGCGCGAGGCCGCGCCGGAAGGCGATGGCGAAGGGCGCGTTCGGGTTGCGGGCGTGCAGGCTCACCATGGCGAGCGAGAAGCTGATGCCGGGCAGCAGCACCGCCGCGGTGCTCGCCGCCGCGCCCGCCCACGAGCCGATCTGCAGCCCGATCAGCGTCACCCAGAGCGCGTTCGGCCCGGGCGAGGCCTGGCCGATGGCGTAGAGGTCGGTGAACTGGCGCGGCGTGAGCCAGCCCTGCTCGTCGACCACGTAGTGGAACATGCCCGGCATCACCGTATTCAGCCCGCCCACCGCCAGCGTGCAGAGGACGAAGAAGCGGAGGAAAAGGTTGACGCTGTCCATTCAACCGCCGGCCATCACTGCTTGCGACCGGCCCAGGTGATCGCGATCGCGCAAGGCGCGAGCGCGGCCATGACGGCGATGAGCGGGAAATGCAGCAGCGCAACCCCGGCGAACACCGCGACCACGAAGAGCCAGGGCACCGGGCGGCGCGGCAGCGCGCCGGCGAGGCCGAGCGCGTTGGCGAGCACCAGGCCGGTCGCCACGTAGCTCATGCCGCGCAGCGCCGACTGCACCAGCGGCATCGTGCCGATGTGCTGGTAGACGATACCGAGCGCGAGGATGAGGACGAGCGGCGGCCCGACCAGGCCGCCCGCCGCGGCGAAGGCGCCGCGATAGCCGCCGACGCGGTGCCCGACCATCACGCTCAGGTTGAAGGCGACCGGGCCGGGCAGCACCTGGCTCATGCCGAGCAGCTCGATGAACTCGCCGTCCGAGAGCCAGCGCTTCTGCTGCACCAGCGTGCGGCGCAGCCAGAACATCGCGCCGCCGAAGCTTGACAGCGCGATGCGCGAAAAGGTGAGGAAGATCCGGCCGGCGCTCGGGTTCAGGCCGGCAAGTTTATCCGCTGAGCGCTAGTTATCGAGGCGGGCGATGCGAATCAGCTCTTCGATCGACGGCGCCGCCGCCACCGCGTCTTCCCGCGGCAGCACGACGATGGTGAGGCCCTTGCCGTGCGGGTTGCTCGCACGGCTGCGCAGGTCGTCGAAGCGTCCGCCGATGCGCTTGCCGTGGAGGTCGCGCAGCACGCTGCCGCCGGGCACACGCTCCTCATAGCCGACGACGCGGCCGCGCTCCAGGCGTGGGATGAAAAGCGAGAGCTGCGTGATGCGC
>DASQYN010000091.1:0-21875 GCA_035639215.1 Burkholderiales bacterium | reverse complement strand
CCCGACGTAGCGCATGTCGGCGGCGCGCGAGATCGTGACTCGCTGCGGCCGAATGCCGCTCGCCGCGAGCGCCTTTCGTCCTTCGCCGATCAATTCCTCGTAAAGGGCGTGGATGGCATCGAACGAGACATCGGCCAGGCGCGCGAACCAGCTGCGCACAAGGTCGTAGCGCAGGTCGGAGAAGAGCATCCCGAAGGCGCAGAAATGCCCGGGCACGCGAGGCACGATGACGCGCTGCATGCCGATTTCGCGCGCGATGCTCGACGCGTGCAGTGGACCCGCGCCGCCGTAGGCGATGAGCGCGAACGACGCTGCGTCGAGGCCGCGCTCGGTCGACACTGCCTTCACCGCATACGACATGGCCGTCGTGGCCACGCGCAGGATGCCTTCCGCGGCGCCCACCAGGTCGACGCCGAGCGGCCGCGCGACCTTGTCGCGGATCGCGCGCTCGGCGGCGACGGCGTCGAGCGTCATCTCGCCGCCGAGAAAGCGTGTCGCGCCGAGGCGCCCGAGCACGAGGTTCGCGTCGGTGACCGTCGGCAGCTCGCCGCCTCGTCCATAGCAGGCGGGACCCGGCTCGGCGCCGGCGCTCTGCGGTCCGACCCTGAGCGCGCCGCTCGCATTCACCGTCGCGATGCTGCCTCCGCCGGTGCCGACCTCGAAGATATCCATCATCGGGATCTGCACCGGCAGCGCCTGGGCGTAGCCGCCGACCAGCGCGACGCCGGTGGTAAGCGCTTCGCCGCGGTAGATGACGCCCGCCTTGGCGGTGGTCCCGCCCATGTCGAAGGCGACCGCGTCGTCCAGCTCGAGCGCGCGGCAAAGCGCCTGCGCGCCGATTACGCCGGCGGCCGGCCCGGACTCCAGCATGCGCACGCACTGGCGCTGCGCCTGGTGTGATTCATACAGCCCGCCGGTCGACTGCACGAGCAGGAACGAGCCGGCGAAGCCCGAGTGCTTGAGATGTTCGTCGATGCCGCGCACGTACTCGCTCACGACCGGGCCGATATAGGCGTTGGCCGCGACGGTCGAGCATCTTTCGAACTCGCGATACTCCTGCGAGAGCTCGTGCGACGCGGTGACGAACGCGCGCGGCAGCTCGCGGCGCACGATCGCCTTCACGCGCGCCTCGTGCTCGGGGTTGACGTAGCAGTGCAGCAGCATGATCGCCACCGCGTCGACGCCGGCGCGCTTCAGCCGCTCGCAGACCTCCCGCACGCTCGCCTCGTCGAGCGGCATGTGCACCGTGCCCTCGGCGGTCAGGCGCTCGCGCACTTCGAAACAGCGCTCGCGCGGCACGAGCGGCACGTGCTTGCGGAAGAACAGGTTGTACGAGTCCGGACGGTTGATGCGCCCGATCTCGTAGATGTCGCGGAAGCCCTCGGTGATGACCAGCGCCGTCCTGGCGCCCGTGCGCTCGAGAAGGGTATTGATGGCGATCGTCGAGCCGTGCAGGAAGAGCGAGGCGTCGGCGTAGCGCACGGCGGCCTTGTCGACACCGTGCGAAATGCCGTCGACCAGCCGCGCCGGCGTGGAGAGCGCCTTGCCGAGGAGCAGGCGCCCCGATTGCTCGTCGAACGCCGCGACGTCGGTGAACGTTCCGCCGATGTCGACGGCGAGCCGCGTATTCGGTTTTTGCCGGTCCGGCAAGCTGGTTTATGCTCTTCTTGGAAGATCGACCTTGGCCAAGGGTATCAAACGCAGGCCCGTGCGCGACGCGAGGATCGAATCGCTGCAGCTGCTCGGCCGATGGGCGAGCCTCGCCCAGGCGCACCTGCTGATCGGCGCGAGCTGCTCGTGCGGGCTCGCCGGCGGCAGCCTGCGGGTCGAGGAATTCGAGGAGCAAATTCTGGCGTATCTTGCCGGCAAGCACGGCGCCGCGCGCGGTTCCGGCAGCCTCGCCGACCTGCTCCGCTCGATCGCGACGCAGCCCGGCGGCGAGCCGGGCGCGTCGCTCTCGCTCCTCGACGACCTCAAGCGCACCCTGGATTCCTTCGACGAACTGCATAGGACCCGATGATGAGAGCCGCTTTCTTTCGCTGCTTCGGCGACCCGGACGTACTCGAGTACGGCGAGCTGCCCGATCCCGTTCCCGCCGCCGGCGAGGTGCTGGTCGACATCCATGCCGCGAGCGTCAACGCCGCCGACTGGAAGATGCGCCGCGGCGGCTACGGCCCGCAGGCTTTTCCCCACGTGCCCGGGCGGGACTTCTCGGGCGTGGTCGTGAAGAGCGCGGGCGACTTCAAGCCCGGCGACGCGGTGTTCGGCGTGTGCCTGGTGCCGCAGGAAGGCTCGTATGCCGAAAAGATCGCCATTCCCGAAGCGATCGTCGCGCGCAAGCCGGCGAAGCTCACGCACGTCCAGACGGCGGCGATCGGCCTGATCGGCCTGACGGCCGTGGTATCGATCGAGGACACGCTCAAGCTGAAACGCGGCGAGACGATCCTCATCCAGGGCGGCGCGGGCGGCGTCGCGGGATTCGCCATCGCGCTCGCCAAGCACCTCGGCGCGCGCGTCATCACGACCGCGAGCGCGGCGAACCACGACTACGTTCGCTCGCTCGGCGCGGACGAGGTGATCGACTACCGGAAAGACGACTTCACCCGGCGCGTCGCCAACGTCGACGCGGTGTTCGATACCGTGGGCGGCGACGTGACGCCGCGCAGCTTCGCGGTGCTGAAGCCCGGCGGGCGCTTCGGCACCATCGCGCAGTTCGGCGCCGCGCCCTCGCCGCGCGCCGACGTGCAGTCGCTCCGGCCGAAGGTGGACCGCGATCGGCCGCATCTCGAGCGTGTCGCGCAGCTCGTCACGCAGGGCGCCGTGCCCTTGCCGCAAATCGCCGAATACCCGCTCGCGCAGGCCGCCGAAGCGCACCGCGTGAGCGAAGGGCGCCACCTGCGCGGCAAGCTGGTGCTGCGGGTACGCTAGGAAAAGGCGTCATGTGATACGATTTCGTCTCACATCATGCCCGCAACCGCCAGCCTGCGCGACCTGCGCAACCGCTTTCCCAAAGTACGCAAGCTCCTCGAAGCCGAGGGCGAGGTGCTGCTCACCGAACGCGGCAAGGCGCGCTACCGCCTGACGGCCTATACGCCGCCAGCCAAGGCGAAGGAGCCCCCGCCGAAGGATTACATGGCGCGGATCAAGCGCTATCAGCCTAAACCCATGAGCCGTGCTGCGGCGAAGGCGTTCGAGAAGGACTGGCGTGGCGAGCGCTGAGTCGACGTACGTCGACCCTAGCGGACTCATCAAGCTCTACTTTCATCATCCGGATTCGGCCGCAATGAGTGCCTGGCGTGCCCGGCTGCGGGGCGCGCTGCCGGTAACACATCATGGACGGCTGGAAGTCGTAAATGGCTTATGCCAACTCGCCTTTCGCCGAGACATGCCAATGCCCGCACTGGGCGATGCGCTGGCGTCGGTGGACGATGACTTCAATGCCGGCCGATACGTTTACGCCGACATCCTTTGGCGCTCAGCGCTCCGTCGGGCAGACGAACTCAGTCGTGAGTACACGCCGCAAATCGGCTGTCGCTCCCTGGACGTTCTCCATGTTGCCTGCGCGCTCGAACTCGGCTTGCCCAGCTTCTTGACGTTTGACGTCCGGCAGCGGCGGCTTGCCCGATCGGCGGGTTTGAAGGTCGTCGCGCTGCGCGCCTAAGCCGCCAGCCGCCGGAAGTGGGCGTCCATGCGCTGCCAGTCGGCGGGCTCGCCCGTGAAGAGCTCGAAGGCACGGCACGCCTGCCCGACGTTCATGTGGCCGCCGTCCATGACGGCGCAGCCGGTGCGCCGAGCCGCTTTCACGAGCTCGGTCTCGAGCGGCACGTAGACGATCTCCGACACCCAGAGCTGCGGACGAAGCAGCTCATGCGGGAGCGGCATGCCGGGCTGCTTTTGCATGCCGACCGGCGTCGCCTGGATGAGGCCGTCGGCGCGCGCGAGCGCAGCCGCAACGTCTTTTGCTGCGGATGCTTTCTTTCCATGCGTCTTGTTCAGCCCGGCGGCGAGCGCCTCGGCGCGCGCCGGGAGCGTGTCGAGAATGGCGAGGCTTCCGGCCCCCAGCTGCATGACGGCATGCGCGACAGCCGAGCCCGCGCCGCCGGCGCCGAGCAGCACAACCCGGTCGAGCTTCGCTTGCGGCAGGGCGCGCCGGAAGCCCCAGCGCCAGCCCGAGCCGTCGGTGTTGTGACCGATGAGCCTGCCGTTGCGATTCACCACCGTGTTGACCGCGCCGATGGCGCGCGCCTCCTCCGACAGCTCATCGAGCAGCGGCATCACGGCCTGCTTGCACGGGTAGGTGATGTTGAGACCGGCGAAGCCGATCTGCCGCGCCGCTGCAATGAGCCCCGGCAAGGCCGCGAGAGCGGCCTGCGGCGTGCCGAGATCGATGAGCTGGTAGTGCAGGCGCAGGCCGTGCTGGCGTGCTTCGCCCTCGTGCAGCGCCGGCGCCGCCGAGCCCTGGATGCCGGCGCCGATCAGCCCGAGGAGCAGCTTCCTCAGGCCTTCGCCTGCTGCAGCGCCTCCCAGACGCGTCGCGGCGTCGCCGGCATGTCGAGGTGCTTCACGCCGAGCGGCCGAAGCGCATCGAGGAGCGCATTCATGATCGCCGGCGGCGCGCCGACGCAGCCCGCCTCGCCCACGCCCTTGACGCCGAGCGGGTTGGTCTTCGCCGGCACGTCGATGAAGTCCATCTCGACGTGCAGCGGCACGTCGTTCGCGCGCGGCATGGCGTAGTCCATGAAACTCGCGGAGAGCATCTGGCCCGATTCCGCGTCGAAGGCCACGTTCTCCATCAGCGCTTGGCCGAGGCCCTGCGCGAGCGCGCCCTCGATCTGGCCGTGGCAGATCATGGGGTTGATCACCCGGCCCACGTCGTCCACGACGACGTAGCGCTCGACCTCCACCACGCCGGTGTCGGGGTCGACCTCCAGCTCGCAGATGTGGCAGCCGTTGGGGAACGTCGGCGGATGGTTCGAGCCGCCGCTCGCATCGAGGCCGATGCCGAACTTGGTGGTCGGGCCGACCGGCCGATAGAAGGCCTTCGCCACCTCGGTGAGCGCAATGCCGCGGTCGGTGCCGACCACGCCGAACTTTCCTTCCCTGAACTCGAGATCGGCGGCGGCCGCTTCGAGCAGGAAGGCCGCCATGGGCTTCGCCTTCTCGATGATCGCGTCGGCCGCGCCCTTGAGCGCCGAGCCGCCGAGCATCGCGCTCCGCGAGGCGTAGCTGCCGCGGCCGAACGATACGGCGTCGGTGTCGCCCTGCACCAGGCGCACGTTCTCGAACGGCACGCCGAGCCAGTCGGAGACGAGCTGCGCATACGTCGTCGCGTGGCCCTGGCCGTGCGAATGCGTGCCCGCGACGATCGTCACCATGCCGCTCGGATCGAAGCGGATCTCCATGCGCTCGTTGAAGACGCCGGAGTCCTCCAGGTAATAGATCAATGCGCGGCCACGGAGGCGGCCATGGGCCTCACTCTCTTTCTTCCGTTTCTGAAAACCGTTCCAGTCGGCAAGCTCCAGTGCCCGATCGGTGAGCTTCGCAAACTCGCCCGAGTCGTAGGTCCATCCCACGTGCGGCGCAACGGTCCAGTTGGCGGTCGTGTTGTAGGGCATGGCGCTCGGCGGAATGTAGTTGCGCCGCCGCAGCTCCACCGGGTCCATGCCGAGCTTCGCCGCCGCCTCGTCCATGAGGCGCTCGATGATGTACGAGGCCTCGGGACGCCCGGCACCGCGATACGGCCCGAGCGGCGTGGTGTGGGTGAACGTCGCCTTGCTCATCACCAGCATCGCCGGCACGACGTAGACGTTCGGGATGTTGCGCAGCGCGCACATCACCGGCACCACGCCGGCGTTCGTGACGTACGAGCCCACCGAGTGCAGCGCTTGCGCGCGCACGGCGAGTATCTTGCCGTTCTCTTCGAGCGCCATCTCCGCCATGACGAGCTGGTCGCGGCCGTGGTTGTCGCCGAGCAGCGATTCGGTGCGCGTCGCGACCCACTTCACCGGCCGGCCGAGGCGCTTGGAGGCGAGCAGCACGAGGCCGTCCTCGGGATAGATGTCGCCCTTCATGCCGAAGCCGCCGCCCACGTCGGGCGAGACCACCCTGAGCTTCGTCTCGGGGATGCGAAAGACGGCGCCCGCCAGGATGCCGCGCACGCCATGCGGGTTTTGCGAGCTCGTGTACAGGGTGAAGGCGTCGTTCTGGTAGTCGCCGATCGCGGCGCGCGGCTCCATGGCGTTCGCCGAGATGCGGTTGTTGTAGAGCCGCAGCGAGACGGTGTGCTTCGCCTTCGCAAATGCCGCGTCGGTCGCTTCCTTGTTTCCCATCATCAGCGGGAAGGCGAGGTTGCCCGCGGCGTTGTCGTCCCAGACCTTGGGCGCGCCCTCCTTCGCCGCATCCGCGACGTTCACCGCCGCCGGCAGCGGCTCGTAGTCCACCTCGACCTTCTCCGCCGCGATGCGCGCAAGCTCGGGCGTGTCGGCGACGACGAAGGCGATGCGATCGCCGACGTAGCGCGCCTTGGCCGGCTCGAGGAGCGGCCGGAAGGTGCGATAGCCCTTCGGCCCGCCCATGTCCTCGGGCATGAAGAGCGGCGGGATGCCGCCCAGCTTTTCGTTCATCACATCCTGGCCGGTAAGAACCAGATGGACTCCCGGCATCGCCAGCGCTGCGCTCGCGTCGATGCTTCTTATGCGAGCGTGAGCATGGGGCGACATCAGCACGGCGCCGTGCAGCATGTGCGGCAGCTGGATGTCGTCGACATAGCGCGCGCGGCCGGTGAGGAAACGCTGGTCCTCGACGCGCCGGACCGGCTGACCTATGCCATATCTATTCATGGACGGGAAGGATGAGTTGGGACGGGTATTTCGAACTGTGCCACAGCGTGTCCTGGCCGATCTTGTTCGGCTGGTAATAGTGCGTCCACAGGACGTCGGTCACCGGCGAATCGCCGTTCGCGAGCTCGAGGCGGATGCGGTTGCCCTTTTTGAAGCGGAAGGCGTTCGGCTCGACGCTGATCTCGAACTTGACCACCTCGCCGGGCTTGAGCGGCTCCGGGCTGGTATGGGTGAAATAGGGCTCCATCTCGGTGCTGCGCTTCTCGTCGATCGCGCGATGCGAGGCGCGCAGCCAGCCCTTGGTGACGAGCTGCGAGGCCGGGTTCAGGCCCTTGGCGCGGTCTTCCGGCGACTGCGGATACTGCTCGGCGAGCTTGACGAAGAAATCCGTATCGCGCGCCGTGGACGAGGCGTACAGAACGAGCTTGATCGGCCCGGCGATTTCCAGGTCCTTCTCGAGCGGCGCGGTGGTGAAGGTGAGGACCCGGCGCACCGGATCGAAGTTGGGCGGCCCCGAGGGAGCGAAGCCCACGACCCCGCTCACCCAGCCGGGATTCGGATACGAATAGGCTGTGCTGTCGGCGCCGCCGCTGCTCGAGGCGCCGAGGGACCCATCGTTGAGCGAGGTCACGCTGCCGCTCTTCTGTCCGGAGAGAAAGAACGGCGTGTATTTCACCCCGGGCGGCGGCCAGGTGTCGGCGCTCTTGAAGACGTTGGCGCCGCGCACGAAGTACTCCACCGGCGCACGCCGGTCCCACTCCGTCTCTTTGCCCTTGAGGAATCGGTCGTAGAAGGGCAGCAGCACCTTCTCGTGCAGCTCCGGGCTGTTGAACTCGGCGTTCGCCGCCCAGGCGTTGGGCGGGCCGCGCATCTGCAGCTTGCGCGGCCCCTTCGCCTGCTGGAAGCCCTTGATGTTGCCGCGCGTGTGCAGGTCGATCTTGCCCCAGATGCCGATCGAGTAGAGCGGCACGGTGATCTCGTGCAGCCGCTCGGAAGCATTGCGCAGCTTCCAGAAATCGTCGTAGGTCGGATGCGACGTGACGAGCGCGTCGAGGTCGGTCTGCTGCCAGCGCGGCGGCGCGCCGTTCGCGGGGAAACGGTTGATGATGCGGTTCTGGTTCCACCAGTAGCCGGGCATGAACTGCCCGGGGATGCCGCCGTTGTAGCAGGTGGCGCGATACGGATCGTTCAGCCCGTCGTAGGCGCCGAGGCAGGCGAGCGCCGGCGGCTTGAGGATGCCCATCCACCACTGCGACATGCAGAAGTAGGACTGCCCGAGGCCGCCCACTTTTCCGTTCGACCAGGATTGCTTCGCGATCCACTCGATGACGTCGTAGAGATCGCTCTGCTCCTTGGGGCCGAGCAGCTCGAATTCGCCGCCCGATTTGCCCGAGCCGCGCACGTCCATGTGCACATACGCGTAGCCCTGTCCTACGTAGAACTCGATCGGCCCGGTCTCGCGCCACAGGAACTGCGGCCCGGCGGGGAGCGTGTTGTTGTCGTAGCGGTAGGGCGAGGCGGCGAGCAGCGCCGGAAAGCGGCCCGAGCCTTCGGGAGCGTAGATGGCGACGGAGATCTGCGTCCCATCGCGAACGGTGATGGCGGCTTCGCGCATTCGGTTTATGCTAAACCCAACATGAACATGTTCAAAGTAGTCCGCATGTCGAAACGCGGCGCGCTCGCCGCGGATGATTTCCGCAAACGCCTGGCGGAAACCGCGGGAACCGCCCCGATCCGCAAAGTCGTCAGCGTCTCAACCGGCGAAGTCGCGCTCGGCGGCACCGCGCCGCCCTTCGACGGCATGGCGGCGCTCTATTACCCGACGCTCGAGGCGGCGCGCGACGCGGCGAAGCGCTGGCCCGACGCGCTGGTGTGCGACGAGCACCTGATGTCGCAGAAGCCGAGCCCCGAGACGAAGATCAAGATCATCCGCACGGTGTATCGGCGGCGCGACCTGACGCATGCGCAGTTCAAGGACTACTGGCTGAAGAACCACGCGAAGCTCGAGGACCGGGTCATCGCCGAGTCGCCGGTGCAGAGAATCGTCGCCACCTTCGCCGTGCCCGAGCCCGGAAGGGATCCGCTGTTCGACGGGATGGTGGAGCTCTACTTCGCCTCGCTGCAGGACCTCCGCGCCATGTTCGCCGGCCCCGTCCCGGCCATGATGCGCAAGGACGAGGAGAACTTCGTGCAGATGGACGCGCCCGCGGTGCGCCTCGTCGCCGAGGAGCTCGCTACTTCATGAGGCCGATTTCCCGGTAGTACTTGATCGCGCCGGGGTGGAACGGCACGCCCTTGATCGGCTTCGCCATGGCGCCCGGATTGAAGAGCGCGAAAGGCGGGAAGGTCGACTTCAGGTCCTCGCGATTATCGTGCAGCGCCTTGGCCACCTTGTAGACGACCTCGTCGGCGAGCCCGGCGCGCACTACCATCACCATGTCGAAGGCGATGAGGTGCGTGTCGTGCGTCACACCCTCGATGTTGGGCGCCGGCTTGACGTCGATCGTGTAGGCGCCGGGCAGCATGTCCTCGACCCGCTGCATGGCCGCGGGCGAGGTGTCGACCTCGAGCACGCGCAGCCCGCCGACCGCGGCGTTCGCCTGCTTGATCGCCGCCGAGCCGAGCGCGAAGAAGAAGGCGTCGGTCTTGCCGCTCATGAAGTCGTCCACCTGGCGCACCACGTTGGGCGCCGGCACCTGCACCACGTCCTTGTACGAGAGCCCGGCGTTGGCGAGGTGCGCTTCGATGATGCGGTGGATGGTCTTCTGGGCGTTGAAGCCGCTCGAGAGCCGCTTGCCCTTCAGGTCGGCGATGCGCTGGTACGGCGAGTCGGCGCGCACGTGCATGGCGACGCGGTACGGGATCAGCGAGCCGACGACGCGCAGGTCCTTGTGCGGGCCGCGCGACGCGTATTCGCCGGTGCCGGTGGCGTAGAACGTGGCGTCGAAGGAGTTGGAGACGTTGAAGTCGGCCTGGCCGCTCACCGTCTCGTCGAAGCCGGTGCTCGCCTGCGCCTGCACCACCGCGCGCAGCCCCGCCTTCTCGACCAGCACCTTGGCCATGGCCGAGCCGGCCGAGTTGGAGAACGAGCCGACCGGCGTGGTGATGATGCTGACGTTCTGCGCCTGCGCGGCGGCGGCGAAAAGGCACGTCGAGAGCGCAGCCGCGCCCAGCGTGGCGATGATCCTCATTGGTTTTCCTCCTCGCGCGCATCGTAACATCGCGACCCGGGAGGAGCATGAACAAGTTCACCAGCGTCCTGGCGGTCGCGCTGACTGCCGGCATCGTCGCTCTCGCCGCGGATCTCTTCCGCCGCGCCGGGCTCGCCTGGTACGCGGAGCAGTACATCAGCCTGCTGCTCGCGGCGGCGATGCCGCTCATCTTCCTGCACGTGCCGGCGCGCGGCGCGCGCACGAGCGCGGGCCGCCGCGTGCCCTGGTACGACCTCGCCGCGGCGATCGCCTCCTTCGCCTGCGCGCTGTACATGACGCTGCGCTATCCCGAGCTCTCCGACCTGGTGAGCGTGCGCCCGGCCGACGGCCTCGTCGTCGCAGCCATCCTCCTCGTGCTCTTCCTCGAGGGGCTGCGCCGCACCACCGGCCTCGCGCTGGTGCTGGTGACCGTCACCTTCTTCCTCCTGGCGCTGGTCGGCGGCTCGTTGCCCGGCGATCTCGCAGCGCGCTCGATCCCGCTCGACCGGCTGACCTATTTCGCGGTCTGGGACTCAAGCGCCGCGCTCGGCCTGCCGATGAAGATCGTCGCCGCAGTGGTGGCGATCTACGTGCTCTTCGGCCAGGTGCTCTTCAAGTCCGGCGGCTCGACCTTCTTCACCGACATCTCGATGGCGCTGATGGGCCGCTACCGCGGCGGGCCGGCGAAAATCGCCATCCTCGGCTCGTCGCTCTTCGGCACGATTTCGGGCAGCACGGTATCGAACGTGCTCACGGTGGGCGTGGTGACCATCCCGTTGATGAAGCAGTCGGGCTACCGGCCGCACGTCGCCGGCGCGATCGAGGCCGCGGCCTCGACGGGCGGCCAGCTGATGCCGCCGGTGATGGGCATCGCCGCCTTCCTCATGGCGGAGTTCCTGCAGGTCCCCTACGCACAGGTCGCACTCGCGGCGCTGATCCCGGCGGTGCTGTTCTACGTCGCGCTGTTCATCCAAGTCGACCTGGAGGCGGCGCGGCGCGGGCTTAAGCCGCTCGAGCCCTCGCAAATCCCGCGCGTGGGGGCGGTGATGCGCGCCGGGTGGTACTTCCCGATCCCGTTCGTCGTGCTCGTCTACACGCTCTTCTGGCTCAACTACGAGCCCGAGACGGCCGGCCTCGCCGCCACGGTGGCGAGCCTCGCCCTGGCGATGATCTTCCCCTTCCAGGGCAAGCGCATCGGCTGGCGCGACCTCTTCGAGATGCTGCGCTCGAGCGGCATCGCGGTGCTCGAGCTTTTCATGATCGGCGCGGCGGCGGGCATCATCATCGGCACGCTGACCTACTCAGGGCTCGGCTTCTCGCTGACGCTGCTGCTCCTCAACATCTCCGGCGGCAACCTGCTCGGGCTGCTGCTGGTCGCGGCGATCGCCTCGATCGTCCTCGGCATGGGCATGCCGACGGTCGGCGTATACATCCTGCTCGCGACGCTGATCGCGCCGGCGCTCGTCAAGTTCGGCATCACGCCGATGGCGGCGCACATGTTCATCATGTACTACGGGTGCCTGTCGATGATCACGCCGCCGGTGGCGATCGGTGCCTTCGCCGCGGCCAACCTCGCCGGCGCCGATCCGATGCGCACCGGCTTCACCGCCATGACGCTCGGCTGGACGGTGTTCGTCCTGCCCTTTCTCTTCGTCTTCTCGAATACTCTGCTGCTCGCCGGCAACCCGTGGCTGATCGCGCTCGACTGCGCGACCGCGGTGGCCGGCGTGTGGCTCGTCTCGGCGGGCACCATGGGCTACGCGAGGGAGCCGCTCGGCTGGGGCGCGCGTGCCTATTGCGTGCTGGCAGGGCTCTTCCTCATGCTGCCGGCGGAATCCTTCGCGCTCGCGCGCTGGCTCAACGTCGCCGGCGGCGCCATGGCGCTCGCGCTCCTCGCGATTCGGGGACGCAGCCCGAATTCCCTGCTTCGGGGACGCAGCCCGAATTCCTAGTCGAAAAGCTCGCCGAGCTCGACCACGTACGCCGAGCGCGGCATCTGGCCCTGCTGCGCGTAGAACTCGCAACGCTTGGACTGCGGGTAGACGAGCCACACCTCCTCGGCGCCCGCCTCGAGGTAAGCGGCAATTTTCTCGTTCAGCTCCTTGCGGGAGTTGGACGGCGAGACGACTTCGATGCACAGCTGCGGAGCGCGCGTGTAGGGAGTCTCGAAGCCGTGCAAGCTCATGAACGCCGCGCTCGCCCATGCGGCATCGACGACCAGGACGCCGACCGTCGTGAGGACCGAGGCCTCGACGAACGCCTGTCCGCCGACCGCGGCGAGCTTCGCCGTCAGCCGGGTCTGTATCGCGCTGTGGTAGTTGCTCGCCGGGGTCATCACCATCCGGCCCCAGAGGTCGAGCTCTATCTTTCCCGGCACCTTGGCGTAGCACGGGTCCTCGCAAAGCGCCCGATAGCGCATCCCCAGCTCCTCGCCGGAAAGCGGCGCTTCGATCACTTCCTGGATATCGGCCACGGCGTGACGGATTTTACGCTTCACGCTTCGACGAACGCCCAAGCTAGAGCCGGGCTTGACAAGGACCCGCAAGGCGAAGCTGTTATCCTTGCGTACGATGTACAAGGTGATCCGTCTCGTGAAGCGCGGCGACAAGCTGCCGGGCGAGTTCCGCCAGGAGTGGCTCGAGCATCACCGGGAGCTGCGCCGCGCCGCGGCGGGCGGGATCAGGGCCGGCGTGGTCTCCGACGCCAAGGTGTTCGGCGAGGAGCGGCCGCCTTTCGACGGCATGGCGGTGCTCTACTTCTCCACCGCGACCGAAGCTGCCAAGGCGGAAGACAAGAGCCTCAGCAAGGGAGCGATCAGCCTGGTCGCCGACGATAGAGTGCTCTTCGAGCGCCCGAACCTTACGCTCAAGAACTCCGATCAGCTGAAGGTCGTCCTCACTGCCGTACGCCGCAAGGGAATGAGCCACGGCCAGTTCAAGGACGCGGCGTTCAAGGCGCACACCAAGGTCGAGAGCAAGATGCTCGCCGAATCGCCGATCCAGAAGGTGGTGGCGAGCTACGCGGTGCCGCAGCCTGGCGAGACGCCGGCCTTCGACGGCATGCTCGAGCTGTACTTCGCGAGCCTCGACGACATCAAGGCCACGTTCGCGAGCCCGGTCATCGGCATGCTGCAGAAGGACGAGGAAAACTACGTGCAGATGGACGCGCCGGAGATCCGGCTCGTCATCGAGGAGTACGTGCTCTAAGCCCTTCCACCGGCTCTAAGGCCTTTCACCTGTAGTACGAGCAGGCGCTTCAGGTCCCTGATCCCCGCCTCCGGGTCCGGATGCGGCGCGGCGATCCACCAGCGAAGCGACGCCGAGTAGGTGAAGAAGATGTGCCGCGCGATCAGCGCCGGCTTTTCCTTCGTCAGCACTTCGCCGCGCTCCCGCGCGCCGCGCACCAGCGCCTCGACGCCGTCGATCAGCCGCTTGCGGATGCTGTGGAAGGTCGCCGCCTGCTTGCCGCTCGAGTAGAAGGTGAGCTCCTGCAGCAGGATGCGCGCGAGCGCGGGCTTGGCGGCGAGCCAGCGGTAGTGCACCGCGAACACGGCGAGCAGCTGCGCGGCGAGCGGCTGGGCGGGGCGCGGCGCGGCAAGCGCGACGTCGGTGATGGCGTTCAGCTCCTCGTTGAAGATGAGGAACACCAGGTCGCGCTTGTCCCCGGCGTAGTTGAAGAGCGTGCCGAGGCCGACGTGGGCGCGCGCCGCGATCTGCCGCATGGTCGCCGCGCCGTAGCCGTGCCGCGTGAAGAGCTCGGCCGCGGCGGCGCGGATGCGATCGCGAGTTTCGAGCTTCTTTCGCTCCCTCAAGCCCATCGCCGCATTAAACTACACGCGGCAAATGGGCTCCGTCCCCGATCTCGCAGTCGACCTCGCTTCCACGCGCCCCGGGACGCCCGGCGGGAAGTTCATGCGCCGCTTCTGGATGGCCGTGCATCGCAGCGAGGACCTGGCGCCCGGCCACGCCAGGCCGATCCGCATCATGGGCGAGGACTACACGCTCTATCGCGGCGAATCGGGGCGCGCGCAGGTCTTCGACTATCGCTGCCCGCACCGCGGCGCGCAGCTGCACCTCGGCTGGGTCGAGGGCGACGCGATCCGCTGCCTGTACCACGGCTGGAAGTTCGACTGCTCGGGGCAGTGCGTCGAGCAGCCCGCGGAGGATGCCGGCTTCGCCCGCAAAGTGAAGGCGCGGAGCTGGCCCACCCGCGAGCACATGGGCCTCGTCTTCGCCTACTTCGGCGAGGGCGAGCCGCCGCCGTGGCCGCCCTATCCCGAGCCGCCGCAGGAAGGCCTGATCCACTGCTGGAACGTGGAGCGCGTGCCCTGCAACTGGCTGCAGTGCTACGAGAATACCGCCGACGAGGTGCACGTCGCGTTCGTCCACCGGCCGGGCGGCTCGCACGCGAAGCTTTCCCAGGATCTTCCCGTCATCACGGCGGAGGAGACCGACTGGGGCATGCTGCGCTATGGCACGCGCAAGGACGGCCAGGTGCGCCACACCCTGCACTACATGCCGAACGTCACCCGCGTCATCGTGCCGCCGCTCGCCGGCTTCGAGGGCGTGGGCGGCTGGCAGGAAATCTATTTCAACTTCACGCCGATCGACGACGAGAGCCACCTCTGGCTGATCACGAGCCACGTCAAGGTTTGCGGCCAGGAGGCCGAGCGCTTTCTGGCCAAGAAGAAAGAGGTCATGGAGAAAGTCCGCGCGGCGCCAAAAGTCATGGAGCTCGTGCACGACGTATGGGCGGGACGCCGGCGCCTGATCGACATCGACCATCCCGAACTCGCCATGGTGCAGGACATCGCCGTGCAAGCCGGCCAGGGCGTGCTTGCCGACCGCAGCCGCGAGCGCCTCGGCCGCTCGGACGCCGGCATCATCCTCTGGCGCAGGATCCTCGAGCGCGAGCTCACGGCGCTCGCGGAGGGTCGGCCGGCGAAACGCTGGAAGACGCCGCCCGCGGATGTGTTACCTGTCATCGGCGTTTAACGGAGGAGCGAGCGTGACAAGAAGAATCCTTTTCCTCGCCTTGGCGGCGCTCTCACTGCGGGCCGGCGCCGAGCCGGTGGTCCTCAAGTTCAACTCGCCCGCGCCCCCGCCCTCGTTCCTGCACGCCGGCGCCTTCAACCCCTGGGCGAAGGCGGTGAGCGAAGCCTCGGGCGGCACGCTCAAGGTCGAGCTGTACTACGGCGGCACGCTCGGCGGCTTCGGCGTCACCTACGACCGCGTGCTCGACGGCGTCGCCGACATCGGCTTCATCCTCACGGCGCTCGCCAAGGGCAAGTTCCGCCAGCAGGACGTCGCCGCGCTGCCCTTCGAGTCCGAGTCGAGCCTCGCCGCGGCGACCGCGCTGTGGAAGCTCTACGAGCAAGGCATCACCGCCGGCGAGTTCGATGCGGTGAAGCCGCTCGCCATCTGGACCTTTCCGAACTCGGCTCTGAATTCGAGGAACCCGGTGAAGAACCTGGACGATCTCAAAGGACGCAAGGTGACCGTGTCCAACCCGATCGCCGGCCGCACCGTGGTCGCGCTCGGCGCGGCGCCGGTCGCCATGGCGCCGAGCGAGGTTTACCAGGCGCTCTCGCGTGGGCTCGCCGACATGGCGCTCATGCCCTTCACCGGCGTCGCCACCTTCAAGATCGACGACGTGGCGAAGCACCATGTCGACGTCGCGCTCGGCGCCGACTCGGCGGTGGTGTTCATCAGCCGCAAGAAGTGGGACGCGCTGCCGCCAGAGGCGAAGGCCGCGATCGACAAGTATTCATACCTGCCCTTCTCGCAGACCCTCGGCCGCGTCACCGACGAGGAATGGGCGCGGGCACGGCACTCCATGAAGGAAGTCACCGTCCTCTCCGACGAAGCGGAAGCGAACTGGAAGAAGCTCGTCGCGCCGGTCGCCGAGCAGTGGGCTCGCGAGACGCCGAACGGCCAGAAGGTGCTGCACGCCTTCCGCGCCGAAATCTCCGCCTTCGAAGCCTCGCCGAACAAGGGCAGGTAATTGCTGCAGCCGGCCGCGGCACGCTGCGTCACGATCACGCAGCGCGTGGCGAGCCTGGGCGTGCTCGGCATGCTGCTCATCGCCTTCGCGACGATCGCCGACGTGCTGTCGCGCTGGCTCTTCAGCGTCGCGATCACCGGCATGGAAGAGATGGCGAGCATGGCGCTCGCGGTCGCCGTCTCCGCCTGCCTTCCCGCCGGCGCCGCGCAGCGCGTCAACGTCACCGTCGAGCTGCTCGCCGGACGCGTCAGCGAGCGGGCGATCGGCCGGCTGAAGGTGCTCGGCGCGCTCGTCCTGCTCGTCTTCTACGCGGCGCTCGCGCTGCGCGTGGGCGCCTATGCGGCCGAGCTCACGGCGCGCCACGGCACCACCGTGTACCTCGCGCTGCCGATCGCGCCTTTCCTCTGGGTGGTCGCCGCTTTCCTTGCCGTAACGGCGCTCGTCCAGGCGCTCGAGGTGCTGCTCACGGCTCGAACGCCTTTGCGGGGCATCGTCGCGATCCTGATCGGCGCAGCCGCCATCGCCCTCCTCGACTGGGCGTTTCCGGCCCTCTCATCCGTCGCCAAGGCGAGCCCCGGCTGGATCTCGCTCGCCGTCGTCCTCGGCGTCTGGATCCTGCTCGCGCTCTATGTGCCGCTCGCCGCGGCGCTCGGGCTGCTCGGCGTACTGTGCGCCGGGCTGATGATCGGCGGCGGGCCGGCGCTCTCCGTCCTGGGCAACGAGACGGCACAGTTCCTCACCAACGAGCAGGTGGCGGTCGTGCCGATGTTCCTGATGATGGGCAGCTTCGCCGTGGTGGCCGGCATGGCGGAGGACATCTACGACCTCGCGCACGCGCTGCTCGCGCCGCTGCGCGGCGGCCTCGCGCTCGCGACGATCGGCGGCTGCGGCGGGTTCGGCGCGCTCACCGGCTCCTCGCTCGCCACCGTCGCCACCATCGGGCGCATCGCGCTTCCGGAGATGAGCGCGCGCGGCTACTCGCCGACGCTCACGAGCGGTTGCATCGCCGCGGGCGGCACGCTCGGCGCGCTCGTGCCGCCCTCCATCCCGCTCATCTTCTATGCCTTCCTCACCGAGACCTCGATCGGCCAGCTCTTCATTGCCGCGATGCTGCCCGCCGCGCTCGCCGTCGCCTTCTACATGATCGCCGTGTCGATCAGCGTGCGCGTCTCGCCGAATATCGCCCCGCCGGCCGCGGCGCGCATCGACTGGGCGATGGTTGGAAAAGCCACCCGCAAGGCGTGGGGCGCGCTTCTTCTCTTCGCCCTCGTGCTCGGCGGCATCTACGGCGGCGTCTTCACGGAGACCGAGGCCGCCGCGGTCGGCGCCGCCGGCGCCTTCGCCTTCGCGCTCGCGCGCGGGCGGATGAACCGCGAAAGCTTCGCTCGAGTGATGGGCGAGACCACCGCCACCACCGCGCTCCTCTACCTCATCATCTTCGGCGTGCTGGTCTTCTCGTTCTCGATGGGCGTGACCGGGCTGCCGCAGCGCATGACCGGCTTCTTCCAGGACCTGCACTGGCCGCCGCTCTGGGTGCTCTTCCTGCTGCTCGCGATCTACATCGCGCTCGGCTGCATCATGGACTCGAACACCGTCATGTTCGTCACGGTCCCGATCGTCTCGCCGCTCGTCGCCTCGATGGGCTACGACCTTGTCTGGTGGGGCGTCGTCAACCTGGTCGTGCTCGAGACCGGCCTCATTACCCCGCCCTTCGGCATCCACCTCTTCGTGCTGAAGGGCCTGGTCGGCGCCGATGTGCCGCTCGCGCGCGTCTACCGCGGCGTCATGCCCTTCGTCCTCGCCGACTTCGCGAAGCTGGCGCTGCTCGTGCTCTTCCCCGCGCTCGCGCTCTGGCTGCCTTCCACGATGGCCCGCTGATGCTGCGCGTAGCTTTCGTCGGCACCGGCTGGTGGGGCAGCGAGCTCGCCAAAGGCGCCTCCTCCATTCCCGATCGCCTGCGCATCGCCGGCTTTTATTCGCTCGATGCGGAGGCATGCCGGAAGCTGAGCGCGCAGCATGGGGGCGTCGCCTTCCCTTCTTTCGATGCCATCCTGAAAAGCGGCGATGTCGATGCCGTCGTGCTCGCCACCCCGCATTCGCAGCACGCGGCCCAGGCGATCGCCGCCGCGCAGACCGGCAAGCACGTGTTCGTCGAGAAGCCGCTCGCCCTCGATGTCGCGAGCGCCCGCGAAGCCGCGAAAGCCTGCGAAGCAGCAAAACGCGTCCTGGCCGTCGGCCACAATCGGCGATTCATGCCCGGCGCGCGCAAGCTGCGCGAGGTTCTTCCGCGTCTTGGGAAGATCATCCATGCCGAGGCGCACTATTCCGGCAACCTGATGATGACACTGCCGGCCGGGCACTGGCGCCTGCGCCGCGCCGAGATGCCCGCCGCCGGCATGGCGCCGATGGGACTGCACATGGTCGACATGCTGCAATGGCTCCTTGGCCCGATCGCTCGCGTCTCGGCGATCGTGAAGCGCCAGGCGGAATGGACGAACGGCGCCGACCTCGACGACACCTGCGCCGCGCTCTTCGAGCTCGAGAGCGGCGCGACCGGCACGCTCGCCTCTCACCTCGCCACTCGCACTACGGTGGACCTGCGCCTCTACGGCACCCTCGCCCGGCTGGAAGCGCGCGGCGACCCGGTCGCCATCACGCGCTTCCCGGCCACGCTCGCTCTCTTCCCGATCAACGGCAAGGACGAGGCATGGAGCTTCGAAGGGGATCCGAGCGTCACGGATGAGCTATCGGCGTTCGCCGATGCCTGCGCAGGCCGCGCGCCTTATCCGATCATGGTGGAGGAAGCGATCCGCAACGTCGCGGTGATGCAGGGCGCGCAGGTGTCGTCTGACTGCGGGGGCGCGCCCATCGAGGTGAAGTCGCTCTAGGCCACCTCGCTCCGCGGCCGGGCTAGAGCGTCGCTGCAGGCGAGGCCCTCTACCAGCCCGACGGCTTCGCCGACAGGGCAACCGGGCGCCCTCCTGCCGCACGCTCGCGCAAGGGCTGGTGCAGGGACTCGAGAAAGGCGAGGACCGGGTCGAGCGTGTCGAAGGGCAGAAACGCAACCCGTCGCGCCTGCAGCTCCTTGGCGAGCGTGCTCTTGGCGAATACCACGTCCGCAGCCAGCGCCGCCTCGAGGTCGGAACGGCCGTCGCCCGCGAACACGATCCTGTTCCGGCCATAGGGCGCGAGATGGCGCGCCTTCGCGTTGGCCGAGCAGGCCGAGGCGGGATCGTAGAAGGGGAAGGAGGGCACGAGCCGCCCGTCGTCGCCGAAGCTCAGGTCGTTCGCGAAAATCGGAACTCCCTCGATGCCGTTGCTCCAGAGGATGTGCCGGATGAGCGGGAGGAAGCTGTCGCTCACGATATTCACCTCCACCCGCCGCGCCCGCGCCCAGTCGACGATCTTGCGAAACGCCGGGTCGACGCGGATTCGGGAGAGACGTCCGAGGAGGATGGCGCGCGGGACGCGCATGTTCTCGACCTGCAGCGCCAGGCAGTCGCGCGCGGAAAGCTGGCCCTGTGCCCACGCTATCTCCCACTCGCGCCACGCGTCGTTCGGCGAGTACGTCTCGATCAGCTCGTCGAGGACGTCGCCCCGCGTCAGGGTGTTGTCGAAGTCGAAGAACAGCGCTGGCTTAAGTCGCGACTTTGGCATCGATCCATTCCTCATTGGCCGCCTCGCCCGGAACCAGAGAAGCGCAGAATTTCCGAAGCCGCTCCGCGACGGCCGAGCGCTCCAGGTCCGCGGAGACCAGGTGGTACGAATTCTCAAGCAGCAACAGCTCGCGTCTTGCAGAGCTGACATGGTCGATCACGAATTGCGCATTCCTTGGGCTGGTGACCTCGTCCTCCCGCCCCTGGACGACCAGCAGCGGCGACACCACGCGGGGCAGCGCCTGCTTGCAACGTCGAATGAGGTGGCGCATTTCGCAGAACAGGCTGACGGGAAAATGCGCATAGCCCAGGGCCGCCGCCTCGCTCGTGTCGTCCAGGCGCGTCCGGTCGTACCGTGCCGCGACCTTGGCGCGCAGCGACTCGTCCTTCAGCCCGTACGGCTCGCCTTCGCGCACATAAGTGAAGAATTTAAGCGGCGTGTGGTCGACGAGCGGCAGCAGGCGGTGGTACCAGGGAACGCTCCATCCGTCGTAGAAGAGCGTGGGCGAGAGGCAGGCCACGCCGGCGACGTCGTTGGGAAAGTCGGCAGCCAGCATGAGCGAAAGGATCGCGCCGAGCGACAGGCCGCCGACGACGAGCGGCGTGCCGTCCGCACGCGCGGCGCGGCGCGCTTCGACAAAAGCTTCTTTGGCCGAGTCGTAGATCTCCCCCCACTTCGTGCGCGCGAGGATCGTGATCGGCTGCCCGTGGTTCACGAGGCGCGGGCAGCGCACATGCAAGCGCGCACGGCTGCGCAGCCAGTGCGCGAGGTAGCCGAGCTCCGTCGGCGTTCCCGTGAGGCCGTGCAACAGCAACAGCGTGCATCCGCCGTCGCCACGCAGCGAGATTCCGCTGTCATGAAGCTGAACCGGCGACTGCCGCTTCAGCCATGCCCACTCGATAGGCATGCTTACCTTTCCATCACTAGATTGAATGAATACGTCTCTCGGGACGCTGTCATTGGCGTGCTACGCTGCAGATACTAAGACACGCACGGAGTTAAAGAGTGCTCTCGCAGGCGAAAAAAGCGGAAACGGCTGACACGGAACTGACGCTGCTCGCGAAAGAAGAACGATTCTGTTCTTACGGTGACACAGTTCACTACGCAGAGCGGCCGAAGATCTTCGAGCGCTGCGCGGGCAGCTATCTCTACGACATCTACGGCCGCGAGTATCTCGATCTGCAGATGTGGTACTCCGCGGTCAACCTCGGCTATGCGAATCCGGCGGTGACGAAAGCGCTGCAGGCGCAGATGGAACGCCTGCCGCAGCTCGCCTGCCAGTACCTGCACCGAGAGAAGATCGAGCTCGCCGAAGCGATCTGCGAGAGCATCGAGCGGGGCTTCGGCATGAAAGGCCGCGTGCAATTCAACGTCGGCGGCTCGCAGGCTATCGAGGATGCGCTGAAGCTCGTGCGCAAGGCGACCGGGCGCAGCCGCATGCTCGCCTTCCAGGGCGGCTATCACGGGCGCACGCTGGCGGCTTCGGCGATCACGTCTTCCTACCGCTACCGCGAAGCCTTCGGCGAGTTCGCCGATCGCGCCGAGTTCATTCCGTTTCCGTACACCTTCCGCTCGCCTCATTCCGGCGACGAGCAAAAGACGGAAGACCGGTGCATCGCGGACTTCGAGGCGCTGTTCGAGCACGAGTACACCGGCGCCTGGAATCCGAAGACCGGCCGCTCGGAGTTCGGCGCGTTCTTCGTCGAGTCGGTGCAGGGCACCGGCGGCTACGTGATCCCGCCGAAGAACTATTTCAAACGCCTCGGCGCGATCTGCAAGCGGCACGGCATCCTCCTGGTCGACGACGAGATCCAGATGGGCTTCTATCGCACCGGCAAGATGTGGGCGATGGAGCACTTCGACGTGCAGCCCGACATCATCGTCTTCGGCAAGGCGCTCACCAACGGCATGAACCCGATCTCGGGCATCTGGGCGCGCGAAGAGCTGATCAAGCCGAGCGTGTTCGGCCCGGGATCGACGCATTCCACGTTCTCCTCAAACACCCTGGGCACTGCCGCCGGGCTTGCAGTCATGAAGCTGCTGAGCAGCGGCGGCTACGAGGCGAAGGTGGGCCAGAAAAGCGCGTACTTCCTCGGCAAGCTGGCCGAGCTCGCCCGGAAGCACCGCGAGATCGGCGATGTGGACGGCCTTGGTCTAGCGCTGCGCATGGAGATGTGCGATCCGG
>DASQYN010000090.1:0-2366 GCA_035639215.1 Burkholderiales bacterium | reverse complement strand
GGCGAAATAGTCGAGAAAGAAAAGCGGCTCGGCTCCCTGCACGAGAACGTCGTTGACGCTCATCGCCACAAGATCGATGCCGACCGTGTCGTGCCGGCCGAGGGCGAAGGCGAGCTTCAGCTTGGTGCCGACGCCGTCCGTGCCGGAGACCAGGACCGGATGCCGGTACTTGCTCGGAATCTCGCATAGCGCGCCGAAACCGCCGATGCCCGCCATCACCTCGCGCCGCAGCGTGCGCCGCGCGTGGGGCTTGATCCTTTCGACGAGCTCGTCGCCCGCATCGATGTCGACGCCGGCGTCGCGGTAGGAGAGGCCTTTCGCCATGCTAGAGTCGCAATTCTACCTGCGCGCCATGCAGCAACTACCGCTCGACATCTCGCCTCCCGAGGCGCCTGGGTTCGACAACTTCGTCGCTGGCGCGAACGCCGAAGCACTCGCTGCGGTGCGCGCCCTCGCCGCCGGAACGCTGCGCGAGTCGATCGTCTACCTCTGGGGGGAGCCGGCAAGCGGCCGCACCCACCTGCTGCATGCCGCCCGGCGCGCCAATCCCAAGCTGACCCTGGCGGATGACGTGCAAGCCCTCGATGCTAAGGCACAACAAGCGCTTTTCGTCGCCATCAACGACGCGCGCGAGCGGGGTCGAGCGGTCCTTGCGGCGGGCAACAGGCCGCCGGCAGCGCTCGTGCTGCGCGAGGACCTGCGTACGCGACTTGCCTGGGGGCTCGTCTACGAGCTGCGCCCGCTCGGCGACGACGCCAAACGCGCGTATCTCGGCGCGCTTGCGGCACGGCGCGGCCTGCAGCTCTCTCCGGAAGTGGTCGCGTACCTCCTCGCGCGGCTGCCTCGAGACTTCGGCAGTCTGAACCGGGTCATGGAAGCGCTGGACAAGCATTCGCTCGCCCGGCAGCGCGCCATCAGCCTGCCGCTCGTACGGGAGGTGCTCGCCACCTGGGAGACGCATGGCGTAGTGCCTCGACAAGGCGAGGACGGCTGAGTAGAGTGCTTCGTCACTCGAATCTTCAGCGCCGTGCGAGCCGTTCCGATTCTGCGAGTCCTTTGCGCCAGCGTGGCGATCGTCAGCGCAGCCGCCTCGGCGCAGTCCGGCCTGCGCTTGCCTGACCGCGACGAGCCGGGCCTCGACCCGGCGCTCGCGCGCGGCTGGCTGGTCCCGGAATACGACCGCTTCGGCTTCGCCTCGCAGCCCTGGCGCGACGGACTCGGCTTCGTCGCGCCCAAGCGCATCGACTGGTCGTACGATTTCACGACGCGCGCGATGCTCAGCATGTCGTATACGAACGGCCGCGAGGCGGACCTCGCGGCCCGGCCGCTGACGCTGTTCGGCCGCTATTGGCTGTCGACCGACTGGTCCTTAAGCGCCGCGTCGGCGTCGCGAGACGCGAGCGGCCTGCTGCGCCTGCAGGACGTTCGGATCGGCGTGCAGCGTCGCTTCTAGCCGCCCGGCCGCGCAGCGAGGCAGGCACCGCCGCCAAGTAGAATCGGGCGCGCGATGCGGCTCGTTCTGTTCGATCTGGACAACACCCTGCTTACCGGGGATAGCGACTATGAGTGGGGACAGTTCCTCGTCGATCGCGGCGTGCTCGAGCGCGCCGCCTACGAAGCGCAGAATCGCGCCTACTACGAGCAGTATCTCGAGGGCACGCTCGACATCCACGAGTATCTCGGCTTCGCTTTGCGTCCGCTCGCCGAGCACTCGGCGGAGCAGCTCGGGCGCTGGCACGCCGAGTTCATGCGCGATCGCATCCTGCCGATGATCCCGCCGGCGGCTCGCGAGCTGGTGCGCCGGCACCTGCGCGAAGGAGATCTTTGCGCCATCATCACCGCCACCAACAGCTTCGTCACTGCACCGATCGCCCGGGAGTTCGGCGTCGCGCACCTGATCGCGACCGAACCCGAGTGCCGAGACGGCCGCTTCACCGGGAGCGTCGCCGGCACGCCGTGCTTTCGCGAAGGCAAGCTCAAGCGCCTGGACGAATGGCTGGCCGGCCGTGCGCTTCGTCTCCAGGACTTCGACGAGAGCATTTTCTATAGCGACTCGCACAATGACCTGCCGCTGCTCGCACGCGTGACGCGGCCCGTCGCCGTGGACCCCGACCAGGCGCTCGCCGCTGAAGCCTCGCGTCGCGGCTGGGCGGTGCTTTCGCTGCGCCGGTAGAATTCCCGGCCTCGATGATCAAGAGGTTCATTCGCCGCGTGCTCGGGCTCTCCGCCGAGGCCATGGTGCGCGTGCCGCGCGCAAAGCACGCGTTGTCGCGCGAGGCCCTCAGCCCGTCAGCGAGCAAGGTTTGCTCGGTGCTGCGCGAAGCGGGCTTCTCCGCCTATGTGGTCGGGGGCGCCGTGCGCGACCT
>DASQYN010000089.1:0-2564 GCA_035639215.1 Burkholderiales bacterium | reverse complement strand
CAACCCCGCGCAGGCGGCCGACGTGCTGCTCGCGCTCGGCGAGCCGGCCGAGCTGCGCGCCGGCCGCGCCGCGCTCGAGCGCGCGAAAGGCCTGCCACCGGCGCAGCTCGCCCTGCTGCAGAAGCGCTTCGACGAGGGTCTCGCCGACCCGGCGAAGCTCGCCGCGCAGCGCGACCAGAGAGAGCGCGCACAGGCGGGCGACGCTGCGCTGCGCGCCTTCGGCGAGGAGAAAAGCCGCATCGGGACGCTGCGGGAAAGCGAGCCGAAGCGCTATGCCGCGGAGCTGCGCGCGCTTCTTGCGCGCTACGAGACGCGGCTCTCCCCGGGAACGCTGCAGCGCGATTACCTGGAGCTCGGCAGCTTCCTCCGCTTCCGTCTGCGAGACCCGGACGCCGCGCTCGCGGCATTCGAAAACGCGCGCCGGCTCGATCCCGATCGCACGGTCGACCTCGCCGCGCTCAGCATCGCCGACACGCAGCGCTTCGACAAGAAGGATGCGCGCGCGGCCGCCGCGAGCTATCGCGCAGTCCTCGAACGCCTGCACGCCACGCCGCTCGGCGCGCCCGATCCGCGCCTCGCCGCCGCCCTCAGGCGATGGCTCGGCCACGAGCTCGCCTTTCTCGAGCACGGCCGGCGTTTTTCCGGCGCGATCGGCAGCGCCGACATGGAGCTCGCGCAGCTCTGGCTCATGATCGCCTCGCTGCAGCAGCCGCTGCGCGCGCCCCTCGACGACCGGACCCTCGACGCGCTTTCGCCCTCGCAATTCCAGATCGCGCGCGCATTGCCGACGCTCTTCGAGCTGCCGCCGCCGCAGATGCTCGCGTTCTTCGCCAAGCATGATCCGGCCGGCTATCTGACCGCCTCGCTCCTCGCCGCGGCCACGGCTCGCGACGCTTCGCCTTTCCTGAAGGCGGCCGCAGAAACGTTTTTCCATGAGCGGGGCGTCCGGCGCCCGTCCGCTGACCCGAGGTACGCCAGCCCGGAAAAGACCTGGAGCGCCTTTCTAGGCGCGGCGAAGAACGGCAGCGCCGCGGCGATGCTCGACTGCTTCACGGTCGAGATGCAGGAGAAGCTGGGGCCGCTCTTTCGCAAGATGTCGCGCGAGGAATTGCGTTCCGTCGGCGACAGCTTCGTCGGCTTCGCCCTCGGCGAAAGCTACGGCGAGTTCCGCGAGGCCACGGTGGTGCGCCGGCAGAACGAGCGCCGCATGGGCGGCATGATGACGTTCGTGAACGAAGGCGGCAGCTGGAAAATCGCTTCGATGTAGGGAAAGGGGACGAGATGAAAAATCAGAAAGGTGCAGCGGCGGTCGGCATCGTCGCCCTCGTGGCCCTGGCCGCGGCGGCAGCGGCGGGATACTACGCGTGGCAGCAGAAGCAGGAGAGCGCGCGAATCGCGGCGGAGCTCGAGCGGACGAGCACTCAGCTCGCCGCCGCAAGGGCTGAGGAGCGCAAGGCGCGAGGGGAAGCGGACGCAGCGCGCAAGGAACTCGATGAGCAGAAGGGCCTCGTCGAGCAGTTGCGCACCGAGCGCGACTCGGCGCGCGCCTTCCTCGAAGCCGAGAAGACGCACGGCGAGCGGCTGCAGGCCGAGCTGACTCTCATGCAGCAGCAGATCGCGTACCTGCGCACGCGCGGCTCGAGTTACGGCGGCGTAACGCCCAACCTCGCGCCGCAGGCGCGTCCGCTCGAGGTGCGCATCGCGCCGCACAGCGCCTCGCGACAGGCGGCGAAGGCCGCGCCGGCGCCCGCCCCGGCGGCGCAGTGATCGTCGTCCATCACCTCAACAACTCGCGCTCGCAGCGCGTGCTCTGGCTGCTCGAGGAGCTCGGGCTCGACTACGAGATCCGGCGCTACGAGCGCGACCCGCAGACCCTCCAGGCGCCGGCGTCGCTGCGCGAGGTGCATCCGCTCGGCAAGTCGCCGGTGCTCAGCGACGGCGAGCTGACGCTCGCCGAGTCCGGGGCCATCGGCGAGTACCTCGTCGAGCGCTACGGCGAAGGGCGGCTGATCCCGCCGCCCGGCACCCGCGAGCGGCTGCGCTACAGCTACTGGATGCATTTCGCCGAGGGATCGGCGATGCCGCCGCTGCTCATGAAGCTCATCTTCGACCGCATGGAGAAGGGGCCGATGCCCTTCTTCGTGCGCCCGGTGGCGCGCGGCATCGCCGGGCGCCTGAAGAAGGGGTTCATCGAGCCGAACATCGCCCGGCAGCTCGACTTCATGGAAGCCGAGCTCGAGAAGAGTCCCTGGTTCGCGGGCGAGCAGTTCACTGCCGCGGATATCCAGATGAGCTTTCCGCTGGAGGCCGCGGCGGCGCGCGGCGGGCTCGACGCGAAGCGGCCGCGCCTGATGGATTTCCTGGCGCGCATCCACGCCCGGCCGGCCTACCGCCGCGCCCTCGATCGCGGCGGAGAATTCCAGGTACTCTCCTAGCGTTGGCCCAAGGCTTTGCGATCGCCATTCACGGCGGCGCCGGCACGGCGCCGCGACGCGCGATGAGCGCCGCGGCGCGGCGGCGCTACCAGCACGGCCTCGAGCGCGCGCTCGAGGCCGGTCACGCGG
>DASQYN010000088.1:0-4404 GCA_035639215.1 Burkholderiales bacterium | reverse complement strand
GCGCGCCCGCCGATCCAGAGCCTTTCCAGGGACAATCCCACCGCCTCAGAGATGCGCAGCCACGACAGGCCGGTGAACAGGCTGAAGCCGACCGCGGCGAGCGTGAGGAAAGCGAGGGTCGCCCCGGTGAAGCCGAGCGCTTTGGCGCCGAAGCGGCCGAGGCCCTCGCCCACCACACCGCCCGGCCCCAGGGGCAGCTCGGCGCCGAGGCTGTAGAGGCGCAGCCCTTCCAGCGCCGCGCTCGAGACGAGGAGCACGGCGAAGCCGGCGAGCGCAACCCAGAGCGGCCGGGGGTCGATCAGGCGGCTGCCGTCAAGGCGCCGGTAACCCCACACGACGACGTAAGCACAAAGCGCCACCCACCAGTAGGCGGAAAGGCCGAAGAGGTAGAGCGCGACGTCGGCGAGGACAGCGCCGACGATGCCGCCGGCGTTGTGCGCCACCGCGCCGCTAGCGCTGTGCGACCAGCCGGGATCGGCCCTCTGGTAGGTGGCGAGGACGAGCAGCAGGTAGAGCGCCGCCGCCACCAGCGTGAGCCACCTTGCTTCGCGGACGAGGCCGGCGAGCCTCGCCGGCAGGGGAGCGGGTTTCTGGGCTACGGTATTAGCGCGCAACGTGCAGCGAGATTACTCCGGCAGCATGATCGTGTCGTGCAGCACGATGTTGGAGCCGCGCATCTCGATGTAGCCGCCGGTCTGCAGGTCCTTCATGACCCGGCTCACCATTTCTCGGGACGCGCCGATCATCTTGGCGATGTCCTGCTTGGGCAGGCGCTTGGTGACGATCTTCTCGCCGTTGACGTTCTCCGCCATGTCCAGCAGCAGCCGGGCCACCCGGCCGTACACGTCGAGGAGCGCCAGGCTGCCGATCTTGCGATCCGCTTCCCGCAGGCGGCGCACCAGCCCGCGCATGACCGCCATCGACATGTCGAAGTTCTCGGCGAGCGACTTCTTGAAGTCGCGCTTGTTGATCGCGAGCAGCTCGCAGGGCTCGATGGTGATCACCGTGGCCGAGCGGGGCTCGTCGTCGATGAGGCCCATTTCGCCGAAGAACTCTCCGGGGCCGAGGATGGACAGGATGACTTCCTTGCCGTCCGCGTCGCTCATCATGACCTTGAGGCGCCCGGACAGCACGATATAGAGCGAGTCCGTCGCGTCGCCGGCCGCCATAATGGTGGTCGATCGAGCGGCGCTCCGGCGGGTAACTACGCCCGTGAGCATGCGCAGCTGCTCGTCCGGAAAGCTCGCGAACAGCGGCACTGCCTTCAGGACTGCCGTCGAGACCGTCGTCGCCATAGCGAAAAACCCCTCCCTTTTGCAAATGAATGTTAGCAGAACCGCGCCTTATAATTTTTCCGAGCATGCCCCCTCGCGAGAAGCGCCATTTCCGTCTGCTGATCCTCGGTTCCGGCCCCGCCGGCTATACCGCTGCCGTCTACGCCGCCCGCGCCAACCTGCGCCCGGCGCTGGTCACCGGCATCGCCCAGGGCGGCCAGCTCATGACCACCACAGACGTCGACAACTGGCCGGCCGACGCCGAAGGCGTCCAGGGCCCCGAGCTGATGGAACGCTTCCGCCGGCACGCCGAGCGCTTCGCCACGGAGCTCATCCAGGACCACATCCAGACCGCGCGCCTCGCCGAGCGGCCCTTGGCGCTCGAAGGCGACGCCGGGACTTACACCTGCGACGCGCTGATCATCGCCACCGGGGCCTCGGCCAGGTACCTCGGCCTGCCGTCGGAGCAGAAATTCATGGGACGCGGCGTCTCGGCCTGCGCGACCTGCGACGGGTTCTTCTACAAGGGCCAGGACGTGGTGGTGGTCGGCGGGGGCAATACCGCCGTCGAGGAGACGCTCTACCTCGCCAACATCGCCAAGAGCGTCCAGCTCGTGCACCGGCGCGACAAGTTCCGCGCCGAGAAGATCATGCAGGACAAGCTCCTGAAGCGCGTCGACGAGGGGAAGGTGAGCCTCGTTCTCGACTCCGTGGTGGACGAGGTGCTGGGCGACCAGAGCGGCGTTACCGGTATAAGGGTTCTCAATACCAGGAAAGACCGCAAGCAGGACATCCAGGCGAAAGGGCTCTTCGTCGCCATCGGCCACACGCCGAACACGCAGCTTTTCGCCGGCCAGCTGGAAATGGAGAACGGCTACATCGTCACCCGGGGCGGACGGGAAGGGATGGCGACGGCGACCAGTATTCCCGGCGTCTTCGCCGCCGGCGACGTACAGGACCATGTCTACCGGCAGGCCGTGACGAGCGCGGGCTCCGGCTGCATGGCCGCCCTCGATGCCGAGAAATACCTCGATGGGCTGGCCGCCTGACGACGTAGTCCCGCTTCCGCAAGGCAAGCGCGTCGAGCTGCCGCGGCCGCGCCCCCGCCCCTACCCGCACCAGACGCGACGCGACGAGCGCGCGGCGCTCGAGGAATCGCTCAACGCGCCGGTCTCGGTCGACGACGCCATCGAGTCCGGCGAAGAGCTTTCCTTCCTGCGCGAGGGGCTGGGGCGCGACGTGCTGCGCAAGCTGCGCCGCGGTCATTGGGTGGTGCAGGGCGAGCTCGACCTGCACGGCATGAACCGCCAGCATGCGCTCTTTCATACGGATCTGTTCTTGAAGGAGAGCAGGAAACGGCACCTGCGTTGCGTGCGGATCGTGCACGGCAAAGGCCTCGGTTCGCGCAACCGCGAGCCGGTGCTGAAGGGATTGCTGCGCAAGTGGTTGCAGCAGCGCTCGGAGGTGCTGGCGTTCAGCCAGGCGCCGAGCGCGCAGGGCGGCAGCGGCGCTGTATTGGTTCTGCTTGCCGGCTGAAAAAGCCTCGACTACGGACTAGACCGCAGCCTCGTTGGTCTCGCCGGTGCGGATGCGCACGACGTGCTCGACGGCGGTGACGAAAATCTTGCCGTCGCCGATCTTGCCGGTGCGCGCCGACTTGACGATCGCATCGATCGCGCGCTCGACCTGGTCGTTCGCCACGACCACCTCGATCTTGACCTTGGGGAGGAAGTCGACCACGTACTCGGCGCCGCGGTAGAGCTCGGTGTGGCCTTTCTGCCGGCCGAAGCCCTTGACCTCGGTGACGGTAAGCCCCGTGACGCCGACTTCCGAGAGCGCCTCGCGCACCTCGTCGAGCTTGAACGGCTTGACGATGGCTTCGATCTTTTTCATCGGTGGTTCCCTCCGAGCGGGACATTGTATCGTAGCGACTTGGAAAGCGTCCGGGTCGTCGACTCCCTAGCCGGCATCGATCGCGAGGAGTGGAACGCCCTCGCCGGCCCGCAGCCGTTCGTGCGCCACGAGTTCCTTTCGGCGCTCATCGACACCGGCTGCGCCAGCCGGCGCACCGGCTGGCGGCCCCGGATCGTGCTCCTTACCCGCGCCGGCGCGCTCGCCGGGGCCATGCCGCTATTTGCCAAGACCCACTCGTACGGCGAGTACGTCTTCGATTGGGCCTGGGCCGAGGCGCACGAGCGCCACGGCGTGGACTACTACCCGAAGCTCGTCTGCGCGATCCCGTTCACCCCCGTGCGCGGCGCGCGGCTGCTCGCCGCATCGGCGGCCGATAAGCAAGCCCTCATGAAGGCTGCCCTGGAGCTCGCCCAGGAGGCATCCTCGCTGCACGTGCTCTTCGCCCGCGACGAAGACGCCCGGCTGCTCGACGCTGGCGGCCTCATGCTCCGGCGCACCGTGCAGTTCCACTGGACCAACGAGGGCTACGCCGACTTCGAGGACTTCCTTTCCCGCCTCTCGCATGCGCGCCGGAAGAACATCCGGCAGGAACGGCGCCGGGTGCGAGAGGCGGGCGTCGGCTTCCGCTGGCTCGAGGGCGAGGCGATCGGCCGCGGCGACTGGGAGCTTTTCAACCGCTGCTATCGCGGCACCTATGCCGCGCACCATTCAACGCCGTACCTCAGCCTCGAGTTCTTCCTTCGCATCGGCGCGCAGCTTGCGCGGAACGTCGCTCTGCTCGTCGCCGAGCGCGACGGCCGGGCAATCGCCACGGCGCTGTTCTTCCGCGACGCGCAGGCGCTCTACGGCCGCTACTGGGGCTCGCTCGAGTACCTGCCGCTCCTGCATTTCGAGTGCTGCTACTACCAGGCGATCGAGTTCGCCATCGCGCGCAAGATCCCGATGTTCGAAGGCGGCGCGCAGGGAGAGCACAAGCTCTTCCGCGGCCTGATGCCGGTGGAGACGCTCTCCGCCCACTGGCTCGCCGATCCGCGCTTCGCCCGCGCCGTGGAGCATTTTCTCGAGCGCGAAGGGGCGGGCATCGCGCGCTACGTCAACGAGCTCGAGCAGCACAGTCCTTTCCGGGAGGTCAAATGAGATTGCAGAACAAGCTGGCCATCGTCACCGGCGCGGCGAGCGGCTTCGGCGCCGCCATCGCCCGGCGCTTCGCCGAGGA
>DASQYN010000087.1:0-7142 GCA_035639215.1 Burkholderiales bacterium | reverse complement strand
CCGATGATGTGCGCGAGGTCGAGGATCAGCGCGACCTTGCCGTCGCCCATGATCGTCGCGCCGCTGATTCCCGGCACCTTGCGGAAATTCGCCTCCAGGCTCTTCACCACGACCTGCTGCTGGCCGATCAGTTCGTCGACGAGCAGCGCCGCGCGGGCGCCGTCCGCCTCGACGATCACGGCGATGCCGTCGCTGCGGCCGAGGCGGCGCACCGGGAGGTATTCATCGCGCACGCGCAAGGTGTGACCCTGTCCCGCGACACCGCGGATCTCGTCCTGCTGCACGCTGCGCGACTCGACAACCGAGGCGAGCGGCAGCACGTAGGTCTCGCCCGCGGCACCGACCGTCATTGCTTCGATGATGGCGAGCGTGAGCGGCACGCTGACCGTGACGCCCATCCCCTTTCCGGCCGTCGAGGCGAGCTCGACGCTGCCGCCGAGGAGCTGGATGTTGCGCCGCACGACGTCCATGCCGACGCCGCGGCCGGACACTTCGGTGACCTTCTCGGCGGTGGAAAATCCGGGCTCGAAGATCACGCGCCATACCTCTTGCTCGCTGGCATCGGCGGCAATGCTCATGCGCCGCTCCGCGGCGCGCTTGAGGATGCGCTCGCGGTCGAGCCCTCGGCCGTCGTCGCGCACCTCGATGATGATGCGCCCGCCACGCTGCGTCGCCGAAAGCCAGATGGTGCCGCAGCGCGGCTTGCCGGCCGCTTCGCGGGCCTCGGGAAGCTCGATGCCGTGGTCGATGGCGTTGCGCACGAGGTGCGTCAGAGGATCGGTGATGCGCTCGATCAGCCCGCGGTCCAGCTCGGTCGCCTCGCCCGAAAGCTTGATGTCCACTTCCTTGCCGAGGCGCTGCGAGAGCTCGCGTACGAGGCGCGGAAAGCGAGAGAAGACCGCGGAGATCGGCACCATGCGGATCGCCATCACCGCCTCCTGGAGGTTGCGCGTATGCCGCGCGAGATCGCTCAAGCCGGCGAGTCCGCCTTCCTGGGCCTCGGCGTGGCGCGCCTGCTGGGAGAGCATCGCCTCCGTGATCACCAGCTCGCCCACCAGGTTCACCAGGCGGTCGATCTTTTCCACGCTGACGCGGATCGAGCCGGCGTCGCTTTGCGCCGTGGCGGCGCGGTCGGCCTCGCGGCGCCCATGCGCGTTGGTCGTTGCCAGCAGGTCGGCGGTGCGCCGGCCGCGGCCCTTGCGCCGTTCGCGCCAGGCCTCGGCGGACATGAACATGTCGATGCCCGAGCTTTCGGCTTCGGCGGGGGCGGGCGCTGCGGCTTGGGCCGCCGGCCCGCGAGCCGGCTCGGGGGCTGCGCCGGTCTGTTCCGGAGCGTCGGCCGCGGCGATATGGATGAGCTCGGCCGGCGCCATCAGTGCGAGCACGCTGTGCAGATCGGCTTCGCATCCAGCGAGCGAGACGGCGAAGCGGATCTCCCCACCGGCGACGTTGTCGATCTCGGGCGCGTCGACCCGCCCCATGCCGGCCAGGCCGGAGAGCATGGTTTCGAGCGAAGCCGCCTCGATCGGCTCGGCGAGGGGGCCGAGCTTGACGGTGAAGCTTTGCATGCCGTCCGCGTCGGCCGAGCTGATCAGCGCGCGCAACTCGGCTTCGGTGGCCGTGATGTCGGGCGGCGAGGCGAGCGTGCCACGGCGAAATGCCACCTGCGTCTTCACGACGTCTCCGGAGCGCAGCATGGCGTCGACGTCGGCGTGGGTCAGCGTGCGCTGCTTCTTGCGCAGCAGGTCGAGCAGGTTCTCGAAGGCGTGCGTGAGCGAGACGATCTCGGTGAAGCCGAGCATGCCGGCGCTGCCCTTGATCGAATGCACGGCGCGGAAGATTGCGTTCAGCGCCTCGGTATCGGGCGCCGCCGGGTCGAGGCCGAGCAGCAGCGTCTCGACGTTCGCCAGGTGCTCGTCCGCCTCCTCGAAGAAGATGGCGTGGAACGCGCTGGGCTCAAGCCCCTTGGGGCCGCGACCCGTCATGAGACGAACTGCCGCACGATCTCGACCATCTTTTCCGGGTCGAAGGGCTTCGCCATCCAGCCGGTGGCGCCGGCTTCGCGGCCTTTCGCCTTCAGCTCCGCTCCGGTTTCCGTCGAGAGCACGAGCAGCGCCACGTCGTCGTATTGCGGCAGCTCGCGCAGCGCGCGCACCAGCGTCACGCCGTCCATCTTCGGCATGTTGTGGTCGGTGACCACCATGTCGAAGACGCGCGCCTTGGCCTTCTCCAGCGCCTCGGCGCCGTCCGCGGCCTCTTCCACCTGGTAGCCGGCAGCCTGCAGGACGCTCGCCACCATCTTGCGCATCGAGCGGGTGTCGTCGACTACGAGAATCGAGTTGCTCATCGGCGGGTCTCCGTCTTGCCCGTCACGCCGCGACGCGCGCGGTGGGGAGGAATTTTGCGATCACTTCCAGCAGGCGATTTTCGTCGACCGGCTTGGTAAGGTACTCGTCACAGCCGGCGAGCGAGCCGCGCAGCTTGTCGAACGGCGAGCTGCGGCTCGTCAGCATCACCACGGCGGTGCGCTTCACTGCCTGCTTGTTGGACTTGATCAGCTTGCAGACCTGGTAGCCGTCGATCCCGGGCAGCACCACGTCGAGGAACACGCACGTGTATTCCTTGCTGCCGGTCAGACCGACGGCCTCCTCGCCGGTCTCGGCGAAGTCGGCGCTGAAGCCGTACGGGGCAAGCTTCGCTTCCATGAACTTGCGCACCGTCAGGTTGTCGTCGACGACCAGCACCGCGTCGGTGAACTCCTTCGCCTTGGACGCCGGGCGCGCCGCAGCAACCGGCCTGCCCGACGGCGCGTTGGTGCTGGTGCGGCGCAGCACCATGGTCTTCTCGTTCTCAATGAGCGGGGCAGACGATTGCGCGCCCAGCACCGCGTCGTCGAAGCTCTGCAGCAGCTTCGCCCACTGGATCGGGCGCGGCAGCGCCGGCAGGCCGAACTTCGGATCGCCCTCGCCGATCAGGATCGCCGGCGCGGCATAGCGCGCACGCACGGCGCGGAATTCCGCCATCGCCGCGGCGTCGCTGCCGTCGACGAGGTACAGGTCGGCGGGCTTGGAGGCGCCCGCATCGCGCTGCACGAAGCTCGGATCGCGTCGCGCTGCCAGCCCGAAGATGCTCGAGAGCAGCAGGCGCTCGGTCTGGTTGAACCCGATTACGTCGACGCAGTAGCTGTTGTCGTTGTCGGCCATGAGTTGATTTAGGGCAACTTGGTTAGTCGGACTGTAGGCTCGGCGGCGCGCCGGATTGGCAGGCTCTGCAAGACCTTTGTCAGGTCGTGCAAGCGTCCTTCTTCAGGGCGATCTGGGTCCAGACGTCGTCGATCGCGGCAAGCAGCGCCTCGGCGTTCCGGAACCGCGCGTTCGGGCGCTTCGCCAGCATGCCGTCGACGAGCGGCTGGTACTCGGCAAGCTCGGCCGGCAGGCCCGGGATCGGCGCAGCGACGTGCTGCGAAAGGATCTCCAGGATGGTCGTCCCGGCATAGGGCCGCTGGCCCGTCAGCATTTCGTAAAAAATGATGCCCAGGCTGTAGAAATCGCTGGCCGGCGTGATGTCCCCGCCGTCCGCCTGCTCGGGCGAGATGTAGTACGGCGTGCCGAGGATCTCGCCCTGGATGGTCTGATTCGCCGAGTTGTCGAGGCGCTTCGCCACGCCGAAGTCGGTGAGAACGAGCACGCCTGCGTCGCGCAGCATGAGATTCGCCGGCTTGATGTCGCGATGCACGATGCCGCGGCCGTGGATCTCGCCGAGGCCGCTCGCCGCCTGCGAGAGAAGGGACAAGGCTTGGCGCGGCGTGAGCCCCCGGTCGATCAGCTCGCGCAGGCTGCCGCCGCTCAGGTACTCCATGGCGATGTAGGCGAGCTCCTCGCCGAAGCCCTGGTCGTAGATCCGCACCACGTGCTCGTGCTGGATCGAGGAGAGGATGGCGCATTCCTGGAAGAAGCGCTTCCACAGGCCGTCGTCGTCGTTGCGACGGCCCTTGAGCACCTTGAGCACCACCTTGCGGCCGCCGTTCTGCTCTTCGGCCAGGAACACGCTCGACATGCCGCCCTGCCCGATCTTGGCGAGCACGCGGTAGCCGCGCACCACGGGCTCGACCTCGCTCGCGGCCTCGGCGGAGCGGAGCTTGCGGCCCACGGCGTGCAGCGTGCTGTCGAGCGCCTGCTTGGCAGCCTCGGCGGTCGCGCGCGCGCTCTCCTGGAGGATCGCTTCAACGCCAAAGCTGAGTGAAGGCTCCGGGGCCGTCGGGGGAACGGCGGTCGACGGCGCGAGGCGGCCGACGCGAATTCGCGCATCGCGCCCGGCGAGCTCGATCTGCCGCGTTTCGGCGACGTTGAAGCCGGCGCCGGCGTAGTCCAGCGTCGCCTGGCTCACGACAATCGGCCAGCCGAGGTCTTTCGATTTCGCCTCCAGCCGCGCCGCGACGTTCACGGTGTCCCCCACGGCGGTGAGGTCACCCGAGCCGCCGACCGAAAGCTGAAACAGCATCACTTCGCCGGTATGTATCCCGACGCCGACCTCGAAGGGCGGAAGCACCGTCGAGTCGAATCGCGCCGTCACCCAGTGCCGGAACTGCTGCGCCACCTGCACGATCTGCAGGCCGGCCCGCAGCCCGGCGCTCGCATGTCCCGAGATGTCGTCGGGAGATTCGTGACCGAAGAGCGCCATCAGGCCGTCGCCCATGATCTTCATGATCCGCCCCCCCTGCCCGAGGATCGGCTTGCACGCTTCGCGCATGTAGCAGGTGAGGAGCTCGGCGATGTCGGTGACCGGCAGGCGCTCCGACATGGTGGTGAACCCGCGGATGTCGGTGAACAGCACGGTCTGGATGACGCGACGGCCGGTCATTCCGGCCAGATCCAGGGACGGCGGCCCCGAGGGCTCGGCTCCCTCGAAGCGCGACATGTAATGCCGGTGCAGCTCCGCTTCCACCGGAAGTGCATGGCCGGAGACGAGACCGCTCATCCGGCGCCGCTTGTCCAATGCCACGTTCACTGCCTCGACCAGCTCGGCGGGCTGCACGGGCTTGGAAAGGAAATCGTCCGCGCCGAGCCGCATGCCGCGGCGCACGCTCTCCCGGTCGTTCAAACCGGTCAGCAGAACGAATGGCAGCCCCGCCGTCGTGCGGTCGCCGCGCACACGATCAAGCACCTGGAAGCCGTCGAGGCCGGGCATCTGCACGTCGCAGACGACGAGGTCGGGCGGACTCTGCCGGATGCTGCTCAGCGCTGCGCTCCCGTCGGCAGCGATCTCGACCTCAAAGCCCGCGGCGCCGAGAATGTTCGAGACGAGCACCAGCATGCTCGGATCGTCGTCGATCGCCAGGATCCGCTTGCCGTTGCTCATAGCCCGTACCTCGCGCAGTCTTCAAGAAAGGCGCGCGCGCTCGGATAGCGCTGCTCTCGGTCCTTCGCCATCAGGCGATCGAGGAGCGGCTGCAGCGCATCGTGCGGCGCGGATAGTGTCGGCACCGGGGCGTTGGCGTGCAGGTCGAGCAGCTCCTCGGCGCTCGACGCGCGATAGGGCTTCCTGCCGGTGAGCATCTCGTAGAGGATCACGCCGAGGCTGTACAAGTCGCAGCGCTGGTCCACGGGCAGCGCCGTCGCCTGCTCGGGGCTCAGGTAGTAGGGCGTGCCCACCACCTCGCCGTGCGCCGTGTCGGTGATCACCATTCCGACGTGCTTGGCAATGCCGAAATCGGCGAGCGCCAGCGTCCCGTCCTTGCGCAGCATGAGGTTCTCCGGTTTGAGGTCGCGGTGCACGATGCCGGTCTCGTGGATCGCCTCGAGCGCGGCCGCGGTCTGCTTGACGTAGGAAAGCGCGGCGTCCATGGCGACGCCGGCCTGGATGCGCGCGCGCAGGTCGCCGCGCGAGAAGTACTCCATCGCGATGTAGGCATGGCCCGAGCAGAACCCCTGGCGATAGATGCGCGCGACGTTCGGATGCTTGACCTGGGCGAGCAGCGCGAATTCCTGGATGAAGCGCTGCAGGTGGTCGTTGTCGCCCTCGCCCACGATGCGCATCACCTTGAGCACCTGCGGCTCGCCGGCGGCGTCGGCGGCGAGATAGATGGAGGCCATCCCGCCTTCGCCGATCTTCTTCAGGATGCGATAGCCCTCGATGGAGAAATGCAGCGCCGCCACCTGCGCGGCCGCCGTGGCGGCGCCGGCGAAGTCCTGAGGGCGCTCGTAGTACTGCTGGTTGATCGCGATAGCGTCGCGAACCGCCTGGTAGATCTCGGGAGAGCTCTTCGAGGTCTTGAGCGGCGCGAGGCCGGTCACCTCAGCGATGTTGACGAACGACTCGTCGGGCAGCGCCACCGAGCCGAAGCGGCCGGCTTCGATGCGCGGGCCGGCGGCCCGGCACGCCTCGTCGGAGGCGACGATGCTCCAGCCGACGTCGGGCGCAGTGCACTCGAGAGCGCGCGCGATTTCCACCGCCTCTCCGGTCGCGCGCACCGCCCCGCTGGTGCCCCGGGCGCCCGGGGCGACTTCGACACGGCCGATGTGCACGCCCGCCGCCACCGTGAGCGGTGGCGCACCGTGGCGCAGCCGCTCCGCATTGCGGCGGTTGAGCGCCGCGGTCTCGTAGACGGCGAGCGTCGCGGCATGCAGCGCCCGCTTAGCGTGATCGGGCTTCTCGCTCGGGTCGTTGGCGAAGATCGCGAGAATCGAATCGGGGCGCCGTTGCACGACGATGCCCTTCTGCCGGCTGACCGGCGTCTCGAGCACGCCGCGCAGCTCGTCGACGAATCCCGCGCTGAGATGCGGCGGCATGGCGTTGGACGTCGGCACGACGTTGCGCAGCCTTGCGTACAGGATCGTGGCGACGGTTTCCATTGGAGTTCGCGCCGGTTCTTAAGCTTTTGCTCTCACGGCGCGTATGGTTGCGCGGCAGGGTGACGCAAAATGTCAGCAACTGTCGTCCATGGGCAAAGTTGTAAGAGCCAAATTCCACGCGTTTGCGCGCCGCTAGCGCGGGTGCGCGGCGCGACATTTCCTGACAAAGCCTTTACGTCCTCTGCCGTTCGCGGCGACGCGCGAGCACTACATTGCGGCGCAGATGGGAAGACAGGCAAACCAGCCGCTGCGCGAGGGCACGGAGCTCGATGGATACCGCGTCGAGCGCCT
>DASQYN010000086.1:0-3208 GCA_035639215.1 Burkholderiales bacterium | reverse complement strand
GTCCGCCTGCGCCACCGGCGCCTGCGCCACCGGCGCCTGCGCCACCCGCGGCCGAGCTGCCGGCGCTACTGCCGCTCGAGCTGCCTGCGCTGCTGCCTGCCGCCGGTCCGCCGCCGGACACGCCGAGCCCGGCGTTGCCGGTCGTGCTGTCGCTGCTGCCGGTCGTGCCGCCCGCTGCGCTCGAGTGCGAACCCATCTGGTTGCAGTCGAGCGAGCTCGCGCTCGAGGCCTGCGCGGTCGAATCGCCGCGCGTCGCGCTTCCGGGCGGGCAATTCGCGCTCGGGCTGACGCCGCTGGTGCCGACGCTCGGCGAGGGGGTAGTCGTGCCGACGCTCGGCGACGTGGTGGTGCTCGACGAGCCGCTCGTCTGCGCGATCGCGCCATACGAGAAGGCGAGCAGCGCGCCCGCCGTCGCCGCGGTAATTAGCTTCAGTTTCATGGGAAAGCTCCTTTCGAGTGGAAGAATGCGCTTCTCGCGCTTACCCTCTCGGAGCAATCGTCGTTCCAACGCCCATGTCGGCGAGCAGCGCCTGCAGCGCGCCGAGGTCGGCGGGCTTCACGAGGTGGTGGTCGAAGCCGGCCTCTCGCGCGCGCTGCCGGTCGGTCTGCTGTCCCCAGCCGGTGAGCGCGATGATCGCAGGCCGCGCGCCGTCCTGCTGCGCGCGCATGCGCCGCGCCACTTCGTAGCCGTCCATTCCCGGCATGCCGATGTCGAGGAACACCACCGCCGGCCGGTACGACTGGAAGGCGTCCAGCGCCTGGCGGCCGTCGTTCGCGACCTGCACGTCGGCGCCGAGGAACTTCAGCACCAGGGAGAGGCTCTCCGCCGCGTCGCGGTTGTCGTCGACGACGAGGATGCGCCGGGCGGGCAGCTGCGCGGCCGGCGTCGGCGGCGAAACCTCGCCGGGCTGCGGCGGCGCGGCGAGCGGCAGGGTCAGCATGAACTCGGCGCCCCGCCCGGGGCCCTCGCTCTTCGCGCCGAGCGAGCCGCCGTGCATCTCGGCGAGCCGCCGCGACAGCGCGAGGCCGATGCCGAGACCGCCCTGGCCGCCGCGGTCCGGGCCGCCGCCGCGCGCGAACATCTCGAAGAGCCGCGGCAGCGCCTCGGGCGCGACGCCCGGGCCGTTGTCGCGCACGGCGACCTCGACGAAGCCCTCGCGTTTCCTCGCGACGACGGCGATGCGTCCGCCGGGGGCCGTGTACTTGGCGGCGTTGTTGAGCAGGTTGGCGAGGATCTGCGCGAGGCGCACCGGATCGCCGTCGACCCAGAGCGGCTCGCCCGGCAGCGCGACCGAGAGCTGGTGGCGCGCCGCCTTGAGCAGCGGCTGGCTGGTCTCGAGCGCGTGGCGCACCATATCGTTCACCGCGACGCGGCTGCGCCGCAGCTCGAGCGTGCCGCGGCTGATGCGCGACATCTCGAGCAGATCGTCGACCAGGCGCACCAGATGCCCGACCTGGCGCTCCATCATCTGGCGCAGCGGCTCGATGCGCGCGTCGCCGCCGGCGGCGAGCTCGAGCAGCTGCACCGCGTTTCTCAGGGGCGCGAGCGGGTTCCTCAGCTCGTGCGAGAGCGTGGCGAGAAACTCGTCCTTGCGCCGGTCGGCCTCGCGCAGCGCTTCCTGGTTGCGGCTGCGCTCCATCAGATCGGCCGCCTGGCGTGCCAGCACATCGAGCATGCGCAGCTCGCGCTCGCCCGGCTCGTGCGGCCGGCGCCAGTGCGTCGAGAGCATGCCGACCAGCCGCCCGCCGCGCGACACGAGGGGCGTCGTCTGGACGGCGCGAATGCCGGTGTGCTGGTAGGTCTCGAGGTCTTCGCTGCCCGTCATGTAGTCGCAGCGCTCGACGTCCGACGCGGTCGCGCGTCGGCCGGTGCGCAGCGCTTCTCCGCAGGTGCTTTGCGAGTCGGCGCGCACCCATTCCCAGAACTTCGCGGCGTGCGCGTCGAAGCCGCGGAACGCGAGCAGCCGCAGCTCGCCCGCGGCGCCGCGCTCCGGGTGGAGCATCTGCATGCTGGCGAAATCGGCCCGCATGATCGCTACGGCAGCGTCGGTGATCTTCTCGTACAGCGCCCGCGCGTCCTCCTCCTGGACGAGCTGCGCGCTGATTTCCTGCAGGCGCCGGCTGTCGGCAAGCTCGGCCTCGAGCCGCTCCTCGCTCTCGCGCAACCCCTGCTCGGCGAGGTTGCGCTTCGTGGTCTCGACGACGATGGCGAGGACCCCCGCCGGCTTGCCGTCCTCGCCGGGCACCGGGCTGTAATCGAGATTCATCCAGACATCTTCGGCAACGCCGTTGCGGTAGAGGACGAGATGCTGGTCCTCGTAGGCGAGCGTTCCCCCGGCGAGACCCACTTCCATCACGTGAGCGTTGAAGCTCGCGACCTCCGGCCAGCCTTCCAGGACTTTCGAGCCGAGCAACTGCGGATGGCGGCCGCCGGCGAAGACGGAGTAGGCATCGTTGTAAAGCATGACGCCGTCGGGTCCCCAAAGGAGCACGATCGGCACCGGCGAGCGCAGCAGGATCGCGACCGTGGTGCGCAAGCTCTGCGGCCAGCGCTCCGCCGGGCCGAGCGGCGTCGCGGACCAGTCGTGCCGGCGCATGAGGGCCCCCAGTTGCCCTCCGCCTTCCAGGAAGCGAAGATCCACTACGACGTGGATCGCGACGTCGATGCTTCGGCGGGGCGCCCTTGTTCGATGGCGGTCTGGATCTGCTGCGGATCGGCCGGCTTGGTGAAGTGGTAGTCGAAGCCGGATTCGTGCGCCCGGTCGCGGTCCTCTTTCTGCCCGTAGCCGGTGAGCGCGATGAGCAGCGTGTGGCTGGTGTCGCCCTGCTCGCGCAGCCGCCGCGCCACCGCATAGCCGTCGAGCCCCGGCAGGCCGATGTCGAGCACGATGACGTGCGGCGCGAAGACGCCCACCGAGGCGAGCGCGTCCTTGCCGTCGTTCACGGTCTTCACCTCGTGGCCTTCTAGCCGCAGGTAGGCGGCGGTGCTTTCCGCGGCGTCGACGTTGTCGTCGACCACCAGCACGCGGCGGCCGTAGACCTTCTGTTCCTTGCGCATCACCGGGCTCGAGATCTCTGGCGCGTCGCTCACCGAGGCGACGCACGGCAGCGAGACCGTGAAGGCCGAGCCGCGGTTCGCGCCCGCGCTGTACGCCTCGACGCGCCCGTGGTGCAGCTCGACCAGGCGCTTCACCAGCGTGAGGCCGAT
>DASQYN010000085.1:0-2261 GCA_035639215.1 Burkholderiales bacterium | reverse complement strand
TGCGCGCGCTAGTCGGGAGTGGCAAGACCTACGAGAAGGACGGCGCGCTGTGGCTCCGCACGACGGACTACGGCGACGACAAGGACCGCGTGGTGCGCAAGTCCGACGGCAGCTATACCTACTTCGTCCCGGACGTCGCCTATCACCTCACGAAGTGGCGGCGCGGCTTCCGCAAGGTGATCAACGTGCAGGGCACCGACCACCACAGCACCACGACTCGCGTGCGCGCCGGGCTCCAGGCGCTCGGGCTTGGGATCCCCACGGGCTATCCCGATTACGTCCTGCACAGCCTCGTCAAGGTGATGCGCGGCGGCGAAGAGGTGAAGATTTCCAAGCGCGCGGGCTCGTACGTGACGCTGAGAGATCTGATCGACTGGGTGGGGCGCGACGCGGTGCGCTTCTTCCTCGTCTCGCGCAAGGCCGACTCCGAGTTCGTCTTCGACGTCGACCTCGCGCGCAAGCACAGCGACGAGAACCCGGTGTACTACGTGCAGTACGCGCATGCGCGCGTCTGCAGCGTCTTTGCGCAATGGGGCGGGGATGCCGGCTCGCTGAAACCCGACCTGGATCTTCTTTCGGGAGAGCGGGAAGCGGCCCTGGCACGCCGGCTCGCGGAATACCCCGAGGTGGTCGCCGCGGCGGCGCGCGATCTCGAGCCGCACGCGATCGCGTTCTACCTGCGCGAACTCGCCCGGGACTTCCACAGCTACTATAATGCCGAGCGCATCCTCGTCGACGACGAGGTGCTGCGCACCGCACGCCTGGCGCTCTGCGCGGCGGTCCGCCAAACATTGGCCAACGGGCTCGCGCTCATTGGCGTGAGCGCTCCGGAGAAGATGTGATGCCACGATCGAGGAACACGCCGCCGACGCGCCAGCGCTCGGAAGGCAGCTTCCTGCTCGGCCTGGTGGTCGGCGTCGTGCTCGGGCTGGCGGTCGCGCTCGCCGTGGCGTTCTACCTGAACAAGACGCCGGTGCCGTTCATGGCGAGAAACAGCGCCAAGCCAGCCGAGAAGGCGTCGCCCGGCGACGACAAGGCCCAGACGCCCATCGCCGGGCTTCCCTCCGGGACTCCGGCGCCGAGCCTTTCCGCCGCGGAAAAACCGAAATTCGACTTCTACAAGATCCTTCCCGGGCAGGAGGAGCCGGTCACCGAGAAGGAGCTGCGCGACCGCGCACGGCAGGCGCGAGCTCAGCCGGGCGGTCAACAGATCGCGCCCAAGGACGTTTATTTCATTCAGGCGGGCTCGTTCCAGAACCCGGCCGAGGCCGACAACCAGAAGGCGAGGCTCGCCATCCTGGGCTTCGAGTCGAGCGTCGAGCCGGCCAACCTGCCGGACAAGGGCACCTGGTATCGCGTGCGGCTGGGGCCCTATTCCAAGGTCGAGGATTTGAACCGGGTTCGCCAGGCGCTCGCGCAGAACGGCATCGACGCAAGCCTCGTCAAGATCAAGGAGCAGCAGTAGAGATGAAACAGGCACTCGCATTCATCGCAGCACTCGCTCTCGCCACCGCGGCGTCCGCGCAAGGCACGCCCCAGTACACCGAGCTCAACCCGCCGCAGCCCACGGTCACCGAGGACGGCAACAAGATCGAGGTCGTCGAGTTCTTCTGGTACGGCTGCCCGCACTGCTACAGCATCGAGCCGCTCGTCGAGCAATGGAAAAAGACCCTCCCCCCGGACACCGTGTTCCGCCCGTTCCCGGCGGTGTTCAACGCGCGGTGGGGCTACGATGCGGCGATCTTCTTCACCTTCGAGGCGCTCGGCGTCCTGGACAAGGTGCACCGCCCGTTCTTCGATGCCATCCATCGCGATCATCTGCGCACCGACGATCCCAAAGCGCTCGACGAGTGGGTGAAGAAGCAGGGTATCGATCCGAAGAAGTTCAACGACACGATGAAGTCCTTCAGCGTGCAGGCGAAAACGCGCCGCGCCGCGCAGCTCACTGCGGCGTACAAGATCGACGGCACGCCTGCGTTCGCGGTCGCCGGCCGCTACACCGTCAGCGCCGAGCAGGGACAGACGCGGGAGGGCATGCTGAAGAGCGTGTCCTACCTGGTCGAGAAGGTCAGGAAGGGGCAATAGAGCCGCCGCCGCGCCGGATCGTCATCACCGGCGCCTCCTCGGGGATCGGCGAAGCGCTGGCGCGCTACTACGCCCGCCCCGATACCGTTCTTGGCCTGATCTCCCGGCGCCCGGGTCCAGCGGGCCTGGCCGGTACCGCGATCAATTACCCCTGCGACGTTACCGATGAGAAAGCG
>DASQYN010000084.1:0-8387 GCA_035639215.1 Burkholderiales bacterium | reverse complement strand
CCACGGGCGCGGCTTCAGCCCGCGCGCCACGGCATTCCGCGCGAGCAGGCCGGCGCCGATCATCACCGCCGGGTTCGAGGTGTTGGTGCAGCTCGTGATGGCGGCAATGACGACGTCGCCGTCTTTCAAGGCAGGTTTTTGCGAAACACCCTTGCCAAGGAATTTCTTGAACACCGAAGGTGCCTCGGCGAGCGGCACGCGATCCTGTGGCCGGCTGGGACCCGACACGCTCGGCTCGATGGTGGAGAGGTCCACTTCAAGAATGTCGGTGAACTCCGGCACCGGCGTTTGCGCATCGCGCCACATCCCCTGGGCCTTGCAGTACGCCTCGACGAGCGCAACCTGCGCCTCGTCGCGGCCCGTGAGCCGGAGGTAGCGCAATGTTTCCGCGTCGACCGGAAAGAAGCCCATCGTGGCGCCGTTCTCCGGGCTCATGTTGGAGATCGTGGCGCGGTCCGGCAGCGCGAGCGCGGCGACGCCCGGCCCGAAATATTCGACGAACTTGTCGACGAGCTTGTGCCGGCGGAGCGTCTGCGTCAGGGTGAGGACAAGATCCGTCGCCGTCACGCCGGGCTTCAGCTTGCCGACGAGGCGGACGCCGACGACTTCGGGCACCAGCATGGCGATCGACTCGCCGAGCGCACCGGCGCCACCTTCGAGTCCGCCGACGCCCCAGCCGAGGATGCCTAGGCTGTTGATCATCGCCGTGTGGCTGTCCATGCCGAGCACCGAATCGGGATAGAGGACGCCCCCGCTGCTCCAGACCACGCGCGCGAGGTATTCGAGATTCACCTGGTGGCAAATGCCGTTGCCGGGCGGCACGATGCGAAGGTTGGCGAACGCCTGCCCGCCCCAGCGCAGGAAGGCATAGCGCTCGGCATTGCGCTGCAGCTCGAGCGCCTGGTTGCGCACCGCGGCGCCGGGCGTGCCGGAGGCGTCGACCATCACCGAGTGATCGACGACGAGATCCACCGGCACGGAAGGATTGAGCCGCTTCGGGTCGCCGCCCAGGCGGATCGTCGCGTCGCGCATGGCGGCGAGGTCGCCGAGGAGCGGCACGCCGGAGGAATCGGGCATCAGCACGCGCGTAAAGCGGAAGGCGATCTCACGCTCGGCGCGGCGCGTGGCGAGCCAGCCGGCTACCGCCCCGATATCGCTCCCATCCGAGCGGCCTTCGCCGTGCTGGCGCAGCACGTTCTCCAGCACCACCTTGAGCGAGAACGGCAGGCGCGAAACGCCGGCGAGGCCGAGCTCTTCCGCCGCCCCGATGCTGTAGTAGTCGAATGCAGAGCCGCCGCCACGCAGCTCGCGCCGCGTGGCGCGGGCGTCGATCGTCATTGCATCAGTTCTTCAGACCGCACGATCCTCGACTTCGCCATCGCGGCGATATAGTCGAGCGACCACTTCTGGTTCTCGTCGACCGTATGCCCGCCCCAGGCGTGCGCGATGGTGAGATCGCTCACTACCGTGGTCGGAAAGCCGAGCTGCCAGGCGTCGATCGCCGTGGTCGCCAGCGCGAGCGAGGTGGACCAGCCGACGAGCTGCAACGAATCGACGTCCAGCTCGCGCAGCGTGATCTCGAGGTCGGAAGCGAAGAAGCCGCTGTAGCGGCGCTTATGGACCACCGTGTCCTTCTCGCGCTCGTAGATTTCGGCGATGGGGCCCTGGCCGGGCTTCCAGATCTCGTTCGCGAGCTCCCAGTACTTAAGGAACCACTTGTCCGTGCGCCGGCGCGCGCTGCAGACGAACACCACCGGCATGCCCTTGCCGCGCGCCCACGCGAGGTAGCTCTTGACTCGCGGAAGGATGGCGCGCCGCATCTCGACCGCGCGTGCCTCGGACGCGATCGAGTCGCGCGTCATGTCGAGGACGACGACGGCCTCGCGCACGGAGCGCTCAGCCGACCTTGCGCACAGGCTCGGCGCTTTTCGGCAGCGGCCGCAGCTTTTCCAGGATCTCGGCGGTCGTGCCGACGTCGGCGTACTTCGCCGCCATGTCGAAGAGATTCACGGCGTGCGAGGCGGCGCAGCGGTCGTAGACAGCGTCGTGAGGCACGAGCACGCGGAAGTTGTAGGCGAACCCGTCCACCACGCTGCCGCGCACGCAGCCGCTGGTGGTGCAGCCGGTCACGACGAGCGTGTCGGCGCCGAGGTCGATCAAGTGGCTGACGAGCGGCGTGGCGAAGAACGCGCTCGGGTGCTTCTTGGGCAGGAGCACGTCGCCTTCTCGCGGTGCGATCTCGGCCGGGAACTCGTAGCCCTTCTGCGGGATGTTCATGATCGCCGGCACCTTCTCCGCGAGGCGGCCGCCGTCGGTCGCCTTGTTCTTCGGCGCGACGTGCGGATAGAGCACCGGCCACTCGTTGCGGCGGAATTCGGCGAGCAGCACCGTGATGTTGCGCATCGCGTTCCAGCCCACCTCGCCGCAGGAGGTCGGATATTCCTTGATCGACTCCCAGAAGGGCTTCGGCGTCGTGCCGATGGTGCGGTACTGAACGTCGATGATGAGCAGCGCCGGACGCTTGCCTACGCCGCCGGGACGGCCGAATCCGGCCGCGAACGTTTGCTTCTGGTCTTCCTCGCTGACGATGCCGTCCCAGGGTTTCATGCGCGCTCTCCTTCTTCGATCGAGTCTAGGCAGACCTATAATTATCAGTCAAATCGATGGCGTCGATTGCTTTCATCCACAGCGTAAATAGCGCTATGACCCCATGAGCGGAACACCGGATCTCAACCTGCTGCCGGTGTTCGAGGCGCTGCTCCGCCACGGCAACGTCACGCGCGCCGCGGCCGACGTGGGACTCACGCAATCGGCGATGAGCAGCGCGCTCGGCCGGCTGCGCCGCCAGCTCGGCGATCCGCTGTTCATCAACACGCGCTCCGGCATGCTGCCGACCCCACGCGCACTCGAGCTCGCGCCCTCGCTTACCGATGCCCTGGCCATGGTGCGCCGCGCGCTGAACGGCCGCGAGGCGTTCGATCCGCGCCGCACGGCGCGCAGCCTGCGTGTGTACATGACCGACGTCGGCGAGACGGTACTGCTGCCGGCGCTCATGCGCCACCTCCACGAGGAAAGCCCGCAGTTGCGCCTCGAGACGGCGCAGCTGCCGGCGGCCGAGCTCGCCGTGCGCATGGAGACTGGCGACATCGACCTCGCGGTCGGCTACCTGCCGCAGCTTCGCGACAAGACCCGTCGCGCGCGCCTCTTCGAGGAGCGCTACGTCTGCATGACGCGACCCGAGCATCCGCTCGGCCGTTGCGGCGCGCTCACGGTCAAGGACTTCCTCTCGGCGCGCCACGTGCTCATCTCGTCGATGGGCTCGGGCCACCAGCAGCTCGAGCGCGCGCTTGCCGAGCACGGCGTGGAGCAGAACGTCGCGCTTCGCGTGCCGCACTTCGTGGTCATCCCGCTCATCGTCGCCGGCACCGATCTGATCGTCAGCCTGCCCGGCCACGTCGCCGACGTCTGGACGCGCCTGGTTAAGATGAAGGTGCATCCGCTGCCGATCGCCATCCCCAGCTTCGACGTCTCGCTTTACTGGCACCCGCGCGTCGAGAACGACTCGGCCAATCGCTGGCTGCGCGAGGCCATGCTGCAGCTCTTCGACGACCACAAGCGCCGCTCATGACGCCGTACAAAACGCCGGTCTTCCTCCTCACCGGCTTCCTCGGCAGCGGCAAGACCACGCTCCTCAACAAGGCGCTAAAGGACCCGGCGCTAGCCAACACGGCCGTGGTCGTGAACGAGCTCGGCGAGATCGGCCTCGACAACGTGATGATCGCGCAGGCCACCGACAACGTCGTGCTGCTCGATGCCGGGTGCCTCTGCTGCGCGAACACCGGCGCCCTGCACGAGACGCTCGCCGACCTCGACGGCCGCCGCGCGCGCGGCGAAATCCCGCGCTTTGAGCGCGTGATCATCGAGACGAGCGGCGCCGCCGACCCAGCGCCGCTTCTCAACGTGCTCCTCGGCCATCCGCTGGTCACCGCCGCGTACGCCTTCGAGGCCACGGTGTGCACCGTCGATGCCCAGCACTTCCTCGCCTCGCGCACCGAATATCCGGAGCTCGACAAGCAGGTCGCAGTGGCGGAGCGCGTCTACATCAGCAAGCGCGATGTGGCCGACGCTTCACCGGTTCTGCGCTTTCTGGAAGCACACAACCCGGAAGCGGAAGTGCTCGACACGCCGTCCGCGCTCTTCTCCACCTGGGGCAAGGAGAAGAAGTACAAGGTGTCGCTGGACACGAAAGGCCGCATCGGCCGCCGCGAGCACTTCTCCGGCATTCGCGGCTACGCGTTCCGCCCGCCACCGCCGATTACCTGGGCGGGCTGGTCGGCGTGGTCGCGGCTCGCGCGCGAGGAGTTCGGCGCGCGGCTCATCCGCGTCAAGGGCCTGCTCCAGATGGAGGACAGCATCGCCTTCGTACAAGGCGTGCAAGGCGTCTTCCATGCGCCGCAACGGTTTCGCGAGTGGCCGGACGCCGATCACAGCAATCGCCTCGTCTGCATCTCGCGCGACGTACCGGAAGAAGACATCGCCCTCACGCTGCCGGCGCTCAACACGCCCGCCGGCACGCAGGCCCATTATTCGATGCAGGAACTGAGAGAAAGGCACGCACGAAGATGACCGATTTCGTATTGCGCGGCGGCACGCTGGTGTTTCCGGACCGCGAGCCCGAGAAGAAGGATGTGCTCGTGAAGGGCGGGAAGATCGATTCACTCATCGCACCGGGCGCCCCGGCCCCCGGTGTTGCGGAGCAGTCCGCGAAGGGGCTGCACGTGTTCCCGGGGCTCATCGACTGCCACGTGCACTTCGGCATGGGAGAGAAGATCACCGAGTACTCGACCGAGACGGCCAACGCCGCCCAGGGCGGCTTCACCACCGTGCTCGGCTACTTCCTCAACAACGAAGCGTACGGCGAGGTCTTCCGCCGCGAGCTCCAGCACGCAGTCGAGCGGGCGCACGTCGACTTCGGCTTTCACTTCAGCACCGCGAACGAGCTGCACATCAAGGAGCTCGGCGAGTACGTGAAAGACTACGGCGTCACGTCGTTCAAGTACTTCATGAACTTCAAGGGCGAGGAAGGGCGTTATCTCGGCCTCGACGGAACGGACGACGGCTTCTTCTACGACCTGCTCAAGGAGTCCTCGCGCGTCGGGCGGCCGATCGTCGTCTGCCACACCGAGAACATCGAAATAGTGAATCGCGAGCGCCGCAAGGTTCAGGCGCGCGGCGGCAACACGCTGAAAGACTGGTCCGCGTCCAAGCCAGCGATCACCGAGTCGGAGCCCGCGCTGCGCGCCATGTACATGGCCGAGGAGCTAGGTGCGCGCGTCTACTTCCCCCACATCTCGTCGCGCAAGGCGCTCGACATCATTCGCTTCTGGCGGCGCCGCTTCAAGGACGTGATCGTCGAGATCTGCCCGCACTACCTCACGCACACGGAAGATTCTGGCCTCGGCGGCATGGGCAAGGCGAACCCGCCCTTCCGCACGAAGGACGACCTCGAGGCAATCTGGGAAGCGATCTTCGACGGCACCGTGGACCTGGTCGCATCCGACCACAACGCGCGCAAGAAGGTGAACAAGGACAAGCCGCTCTGGCTCGCGTCGCAGGGTTTCCCCGCCACCGCGAGCATGCTGCCGGTGATGCTCTCCGAGGGCTATCACAAGCGGAAGCTCCCGCTGCAGCGCATCTGCCAGCTTCTCGGCTCCATGCCGGCCAAGGTCTTCGACCTCGCGCCGCTCAAAGGCTCGCTCGCGCCCGGAGCGGACGCCGATTTCACGCTGGTCGACCTCGGCAAGGAGCGCGTACTCCACGCCGCCGACTTCGCCTCCTACGCCGACTACAACCTGCACGAAGGCTGGAACTTCAAGGGCTGGCCGGTGCGCGCCATCTCGCGCGGCGTCACGGTGATGGACGACCACAAGATGGTCGGCAAGGGCGGCCACGGCAAATACCTCTGGCGCCGCATCGGCCAGCCACCCCTTCCCGGCAAGATTAAATAGGGACAGACCCTAATTATTTTTTAATTAGGGTCCGTCCCCAATTTGCCTATCGCCCGAGAAGTCGCTCGCCAGTTTCCGCTGGCCGGCGAAGCTCCGCACGTGCTCGACCATCTCACGCGACGGCTTGGCGTAGAACTGATGCCGGCTGACGCCCATCCCCGTCGTGCGCTTGAGCCTTACCAGGAACGCCGCGTGCTGGAACAGCACGCCGAGGCTGTCCATCACGGGCACGCCGCCACGCGCCGACAGGCGGCGCCGGCGCACCAGGAATTCGTTGAGCACCCCATCGGCGGGGATGATCAGCTCGGCGCCGCGCGCGACCATGGCCGCGCACGCCACGTCGAAGCGCTCCTCGATTCCCCGCGCCGTCTTCTCGTCGGCTTCTAGCGCGAACTCGTCGATCGGCGGGTCGAGCGCGAGCGCGCCGGCGAAGCGGCGCTCGAGCCCATAGGCCACCAGCATGTCGGTGTAATCGGCTGATTGATCGTCGCACAGCGTGACCAGGCCGAATTTCCGCCCGAGTGAGCAGGCGGTCAGCGCGCACGACTCTCCGAGGCTGACGACCGGGATATCGACCAGCGATCTTGCCGGCCGCAAGGCCGGATCGAAGAAGCAGCTGATGGCCATCGCGTCGAAACCTTCGCGCTCTGCCACCATCGCCGCGTCGCAGATCTGCAGGTCGTGAACGGCGGCCACGTAGCGGTATTTGATCGCGTCGATCGGCGCGCAGCCTTCGGTGTAAGTGCCGGGTCGCAGGCCGTGCACGCTCACCGTGGCGTCCTGCCCCACCACGGCGCGTGCATGCTCCGCGATCGTCTTGCGATAGAGCGGCATGACCGTCAGGTCGGTAAAGCTGTGGTGCCAGATGCGCATGGTCTTTCCTTTAGGGGGCAACGAAAGCTTAGCGCACCGCTCCATCCATGAAGCCGATTCGGACAATCCATTGGGTAGATGCACCTTTTCTCGTAGCATTCCTGCCATGACACTCAACCAGAATCCGGCGCGCGCGCAGGCAGCCAGCAACACCCGAAAACTCATTGACTGGGCCGTCGAGGCGGTCAACAAGCCGCTGCCCGAGCCGGTGCGCCGGCGCGCGGCGATCATCCTTTCCGACGACATCGGCGCGATGGTCGCCGGCTCGCTCGAGACGCAGGTCGCCAGGGCGCGCGAAGGACTGCTGCGCACCTCGTCGGGCAAGGTCGAAGCGACCGTGCTCGCCAAAGGCGCGCCACGCGCCGATCGCTATGCGGCCGCCAGCGCGAACGGCATGGCGATCACCTGGTGCGAGCTCGACGAGGGCTTTCGCAACGCCTCGTGCCACGGCGGCGCGTACACCATTCCCGCGCTCCTCGCCGAAGCCGAGGCGCAAGGCCGCAGCGTCGAGGAAGTGCTGCGCGCGCTCGCCGTCGCCTACGAAGTCACCACGCGCTTCGCTCTCGCCTTTCCGTTCCCGGTGTTCAACGTGCATCCGCACGCGGCGTTCGCCACGATCGGCGGCGCGGCGGCTGCGTCGCTCGTCCGGCGGCAGGATGCAGAGACCCTGCTCTCCGCGGTGACCGGCGGGGCGAGCATGTCCTTCGCCGGACCGTTCGACACGGCAGTCGAAGGCGCGCTCATCCGCAACGCGTGGACTTCGGCCGGCGCCTGGATCGGCCTGCGCGCCGCCGACTGGGCGGAAGCCGGCATCGGCGGCAACGACGTCACGCCGTACGACGTCTTCGTCGGCGCCTACAAAACAAATGCAAAACCGGACGCGCTCGTCGCCGGCCTGGGCGACACATGGTCGGTCACGAACGGCTACCACAAGGTGTTCGCGTGCTGCGGCTACGCGCACTCGGCGGTCGAGGCGACCCTCGAGCTGCTCGGCCGCATGCAAGAGAAGAAGGACGACATCGCCGAGATCGTGGTCGAGACAGCACCCGGCGGCCAGGCGCTGCGCAATGCCGAGCCCGAGACGGTGCTCGCGGCGAAGTTCTCGCTGCCGCACGCCATCGCCGCGACCGTGCAGCTCGGCACGGCGGGCGCGCGCGCCTTCACGCACGACAAGCTCCAGGACGAGCGCATCGCCGCCATGCGCAAGCGCGTTCGCCTGCAGCCCTATTCCGACATCAAGCCTGCGCCGAACGACCGGCCAGCGCGCGTGACGATGCGCTTCGGCGACGGCGCCGAGATGAGCGCGGTGGTCGAAAGCGCGCGCGGCGGCGCAGACAAACCGTTCGACGAGCCGACGCTCCTTTCCAAGCTGGCGGAGAACGCCGGCGCCGTCTTCCCTGCGGTGCCTGACACGCTGAAGAAGGTCATCGCCGGCGACAAGGCGCTCCTTGCCCAGTCCTGGCCCGACGCGCTCGCGCGGATGCTTAAGCCGTGACCCTCGCCCGC
>DASQYN010000083.1:0-8407 GCA_035639215.1 Burkholderiales bacterium | reverse complement strand
CGCGCCATCGCCTCCGCCGGCGAGGGCGCCGCGGCCGCCGCCTCGGCGCATCATTTTCTGGGAGCCTGAAATGCCGCAACAACTGGTTGTGCACGATCCGCGCGGCTTCGCGCCGAAGGTCGCCGGCAAGCGCCTGGCGCCGCGCCTGCAGAGCCTCGACGGCAAGGTGGTCTACCTCGTCGATTGCCTGTTCGACAATTCCGAAGCGTTCATGACGCAGCTGCTCGACTGGTTCGGCGAGCACCTGCCCTCGGTGAACGCGCGCATCATCAAGCCGCGCCAGAGCTGGGTCGACGACCCGCAGATGCGCGGCAAGGTGGAAGCGGAGGGCCACGCCGCCATCCTCGGCGTCGGCTTGTGAAGCACCTGTAGCCCTACGGTCGTAGGGCTCGCGCTGTCGCTGGAACGGGCCGGCATCCCGACCGTCGCCGTCCACACCGGCACTTTCGCCCGCCTCGCGCGCGCCACGGCGCTCGCGAGCGGCATGCCGACGGCCCGCCAGGCGTTCGTCCCGCAGCCGGTCGTCGGGCGCACCGCCGCGCAGCTGCGCGGCTACATCGAAGGCGCCGACCCGGTGTCGCAGCGGCCCTTCATGCAGGAAGTGATCGAAGCGCTCACCCGGCCGCTCGACGAGAAGGACACGAAGGGCGCGAGCTTCGATCGCTCCACGCCGCGGCTGCTTCCCGCCGATACCGAAGAGAACCTGCAGCGCCTCTTCATCGAGCAGAAGTGGACCGACTTCCTGCCGGTCACGCTGCCCACCGAGGAGCGCGTGGCGCGCATGCTGGAAGGCACGAGCCGCAAGCCCGGCGAGATCGTCGGGCGGCTCGCGCCGACCCTGTTCCGCGAAGCCTGGGAGCTCAACGTCGAGAAAGTCGCCGTGAACGCGGTCATGGCCGGGTGCAAGCCGGAGTACCTGCCGGTGGTGCTCGCGCTCGCGGCGAGCGGCTACAGCGCGCGCTCCTCGAGCACCACCTCGTTCGCCATGCTCGCGCTCATCAACGGGCCGATCCGCAACGAGATCGGCATGGACTCGGGCATCGGCGTGCTCGGACCCTTCAACCATGCGAACGCGACCCTTGGCCGCGCCTACAACCTGCTCTCGATCAACCTGCAGGGCGGCTGCGTTCCCGGCGACACCTACATGGGCTCGCTCGGCAACTGGATGAACTACAGCGCCTGCTTCCCGGAGGCCGAGGAGCGAAGCCCCTGGCAGCCCTTCCACGTGCAGAAGGGCTTCCGCAAGGACGAGAGCGTGGCGAGCGTGTTCTTCGGCGGCCGCTACATGCTCGCCGGCTTCGGCCCGCGCGAGACCTGGAAGGAGGAGTTTCGCCGCGCTTTCGCCGGCTGCGAGCAGCACCTCGCGCCGCTCTTCGTCATGGACCCGCTCTGCGCGCGCGGCTTCGTCGAGCGCGGCTTCGACACGAGCGAGAAGCTGGCGCGCTGGTTCTCCGAGAACGGCCGGATGAGCGCGCGCGAGTACTGGGACAACGAGTGGGTGCAGACGCTGCTGCGGCCGCTCGCCGTCGCCGGCGTCGAGCCCTATGCCGCGAAGTGGCAGGCGAAGCCCGACGAGCCGATCCGCCTCTTCGAGCCCGGCGAAATCAGCATCGCCGTGGCCGGCGGCGAGACCCAGCCCGCCTGGCGCATGTTCGGCGGCCGGCACATGAAATCGGTGTCGATCGACCCGTGGAGATAGATGTGAAAAGGGTGACAGTCACCATCTTTCTGGCGCTGTTCGCTCTCGCCGCGCGCGCCCAGGACTATCCGAAAGGCCCGGTGCGCCTCATCGTGCCCTTCACCCCCGGCGGGCCGACCGACGTGATCGCGCGGCTGATGAGCCAGAAGCTGGAAGGCCTGTGGTCCCAGCCGGTGGTGGTGGACTACAAGCCGGGCGCGGGGACGGTCGTCGGCATCGCGCACGTCGCCCAGTCGGCGCCCGACGGCCAGACGATCGGCATCGTCGTCTCGAGCTACACGATCAACCCGGTGCTGCGCCGCGAGATGCCGTACGACACGCTGAAAGACCTGCGCGGCGTCTCGATGCTCACCACCTTCGCCATCGCGCTGGTCGCCAATCCCAACGCGCCCTTCGACGACATCAAGGGGATGGTGGCGTATGCGAAGAAGAACCCGGGCAAGCTCTCGTTCGCCACGCCGGGCGTCGGCGGCACCACGCACCTCGCCGTCGAGCTATTGAAGAGCATCGCCGGCATTGACATGGTGCACGTCCCCTATAAAGGCAGCGCGCCGGGCCAGACCGACGTCATTGCGGGCCGCGTGCCGCTCATGAGCGATCCGCTCTTCTCGGCGATGCCGTTTGTGCGCGCCGGCAAGCTCAAGGTGCTCGCCGTCACCACCGAGAAGCGCGTGCCCGGCTTCGAGCAGTTCCCGACCGTCGCCGAAACCTATCCGGGCTTCGATGTCCTCGCCTACCTCGGCTTCGTCGTGCCCAAGGCCACGCCCGATGCGGTCGTGAAAGCGATCCAGAGCGCCTCGGCCAAAGCGCTCGCGATGCCGGATCTGAAGAAGCGCATCGAAGAGCTCGGCAACAACGCGGTCGGCTCGACGCCGGAAGACTTCGACCGCTTCATCGCCGCCGACATGCAGAAGTGGGCCAGCGTGATCAAGGAGGCGAAGATCCCGCTGGAATGAAAAGGGGTCAGGACCCTTTTCCGTGAGCTGCGCGTCGCCCGGAAAAGGGTCCTGACCCCTTTTTCATATCAAGCCTGCGGCCAATGCATAGCCATCGGCGTGTCGCCCTTCGCCTTCACTTCCACCGCCTGACGTAGTGTTTTGCCGTCGCGCGTGGCGACGACGGTATACCGTCCCGGCGCCAGCCTGACCAGCAGGATCGGGCCTTTGCTCACCGTGTCGAGCACCACCTTGCCCGAGCGATCGGTGATCTTCACCGGCACATGGGCGAGGTATTCGCCGTACTTGCCGGCGGAGAAGACCACGCTCAGCGGATAGTTCTTCGCCTCGGCCTTCATCGCCGCCGACTCGTCTTCGCCGACGCCGCCGCTCAGGTAGGTGACGCCGTGCTCGGTCTTCGGCTGCGGTAGCGCCGCGGCGAATGCCGGAAGTGCGAGCGCAAGGGCAAGCGCCGCCGCGGAGTGTTTGGTGAATGCGTTCATGCCGCGGCTCCGACATCGAGGTTTTTCAGCAGCTGGCGCGCCCTGGCCGTCGAGGCGCTGCCGCCGTGCACGAGCAGCAGGAGCTGCCCGCCGCGCAGCGCCGAGACATAGGTCTGCATTTCCCCGGGCGACATGCCGCACAGGGTGAGCATTCTCTCCAGCGCGGACGCGTGAGAGCCCTGCGCCTGCCATCGCCTGCCGACCAGCGCGGCGGCGACCGGTCCGACGGCGACGACATAGCCGACCAGCGGCACCCACGCGAGCGCCATCCCGGCCGGCGTCTCGGCGAGCCGCTCCCAGAGAGCGCTGCGCTGCCCCCACAGCCTCGCCTGCGCGCCCGCCACGGCGAGGCCCATGGCATGCACCGCCGAGGGCTCTTCCTTGCCGATGATCGACACCCGCGAGAGATCGAAAGCGCCGCGCTCGAGCCGGTCGATCGCCGCGGCGGCGTGCTCCGTCGAGTCGAGCACGCTGACGATCACCGCACCCCAGAGGGCGGCGGGGCGCGTTTCCTTCATGGCCTGCAACATGATTGCTCCTTCCGATTTGCAGCGCGCATTGCGCATGCGCCGGACGCTACGCGCGTCTCCTTAAAGCGCGCTTAGGGGCGCTCTTCGACGGTTTCGTCGAGCACGCGGAATTCACCTTCGTAGACCGCGCCGGGCGAAGAGCGGCGGCGCGGCGCGCGGCGCGATCCGCCGAGCCAGCGCGCCGCAACCAGGATCACCGGCGCAAGCAGCAGCACGAATCCGATCGCGATGGCGCCAAGCGCCAGCGCAGCCAGAAAGAGAACCGAGGCGAGAAAGCCCGCGGCGACGTATCTCAAGCGTGACCCGCGGCGGCGAGCAGGACGAGCATGAGGCCGGTGGCCTGTACGAGATTCATGGCGATGCTCCTTCCGGAGTCGAATCGCGCCATGGTGCGCCCGCCACCTTAGCGGCCGCTTAAAGGGTCCTGACCCCTTTTCTATAGCCAGAGCAGGAAGCCGCGCGGGTCGTGGGTGAGCGCGACGGAGACGATGTAGCAGGCCGTCGCCGCGGCGCCGACGAGCGCGGCAATGCGCACGCCGCGCGTGCGGCCGCGGCGCAAGGCGATCGCGCCGAGCACGATGTAGACGAGAAGGCCGATCACCTTGGCGGTGAGCCAGCCTTGCACGAACGGGTATTGGCGGATGATCCACGCCAGCCACAGCGCGCTCGCGAGGAGCACGGTGTCGACGACATGCGGCGCGACGCGCACGAAGCGCCTCTCGAGCAGCGGCGAAGCGGCGAGCATCAGCGCGCCGCGCGCGGCGAATCCGCCGAGGCTGAGGACCACGCTCGCGACGTGGATGGCTTTCGCCAAAAGATAGTCCGTCATCTCGATTTCCTCACCTGTTTCATGGAGAAAAGGGTCCTGACCCCTTTTTTCCGGACAGCTTGAGCAGGGTCTCGAGGGTGATCGAGCCGAAGGTCGCCTTGGCGGTTTCGTCGATCTCGGCGAGCACCTGGTCGAGCGCGCGCTCGAGCGCCTGCCGGCGGCCGAGCTGCGGCGCGGCGCCGATGCGCTCGAAGAGCGCGATCACGTCGAGCAGCGTGACGCGCTTCGGGTTGCCGGCGAAGCGATAGCCGCCGCCCGAGCCGCGCGCCGCGCTCACCAGGCCGGAGCGCCGCAGCCGCGCCAGCACCTTCGCCAGGTGATGCGGGGAAGCGCCGTACTTGCCGGCGATCTCGCCGGTCGAGAACTGGCGCGCCGGCTGCGAGGCGAACTCGAGCACGCTATAGAGCGCGAGCAGGGTGTTTTTCTGCAGCCTCAGAGATTTCGCTCCAGCGCGATGAAAGGCGCCGCCGTCATGCCCTGGCTGCGGAAGAAGGCGAGCACGAGAGCGTTGTCGCGCGCGAGAAGCGTACGTACCTTGTCGACGCCGCGGCTGCGAAACGCGGCGCAGATCTCCTCGAGGAGCCGCGTCCCGGTGCCGCGCAGCCGCTCGTCCGGGCGCACGCCGACGCCGAACACCCAGCCGCACGGCGCCTGGCCGAACTCCCAGTCGCGCACCTCGCCGACGATGTAGCCCTGCACCCTGCCCTCGCCCAGCGCGACGAGGAACAGCCGCTCCGGCCGGCGCCCGCCATAGCGCCGCAGGATCTCGGCCCAGTAGCGCGCCTTGCGCAAGCCGGTGATTCGCGCGTCGATTTCGATGACCTGCGTCAAGTCGGCGCGGCGCGCGCGACGCACCAAGGATGACCTTTTCTTAATTTGAATCAAATCGTCCCCCGGGGCCCGAGTCTACGGTGCCGGGACAGCCTAAAGAAGGAGGCCCCATGCTCGTTCGCATCCTGCTTGCCACGGTCGGGCTCGTATTCGCCCTTCCCTCTTATCCCCAGGCGCCGATCCGCATCGGCGCCTTCCTCTCGGTCACCGGCCCGGCGGCATTCCTCGGCGACCCGGAGCAGAAGACGCTCCAGCTCTACGTCGAGAAGCTGAACGCCGCGGGCGGCGTGCTCGGACGCAAGCTCGAGCTCGTCTCCTACGACTCGGCGGGCGACGCCGAGAAGGCGAGAAGCTACGTGAAGCGCCTGATCGAGCAGGACAAGGTCGACGTGCTGGTCGGCGGCTCGACCACCGGCGAGACGATGGCCGCGGTGCCGCTCGCCGAAGCCGCGCAGATCCCCTTCATCTCGCTCGCCGGCGCGGTGGTGATCATCGAGCCGGTGAAGAAGTGGGTGTTCAAGACGCCGCACACCGACCGCATGGCCTGCGAGAAGGTGTTCGTCGACATGCGCTCGCGCGGCGCGACGAAGGCGGCGCTCATCTCGGGCACCGGCGGCTTCGACCGCTCGATGCGCGCCGAGTGCCTGAAGGTCGCGGCGAAGCACGGCGTCGAGATCGTCGCCGACGAGACCTACGGCGCCGCCGACACCGACATGACCGCGCAGCTCGCCAAGATCAAGGCGACGCCGGGCGTGCAGGCGGTGCTGAACGCCGGCTTCGGCCAGGGACCGGCGATCGTCACCAAGAACTACCGGCAGCTCGGCCTCGCCGCGCCGCTCTACCAGTCGCACGGCGTCGCTTCCAAGCAGTACGTGAAGCTCTCCGGCGACGCGGCCGAGGGCGTGCGCCTGCCCGCGGCGGCGCTGCTCGTCGCCGATACGCTGCCCGACCGCGATCCGCAGAAGAAGGTCGTGGTGAACTACAAGCACGAGTTCGAGAGCCACTTCAATCAGGAGGTGTCGACCTTCGGCGGCCATGCCTACGACGGATTGATGCTCGCCGTCGAGGCAATGCGCCGCGCCGGCTCCGCCGACAAAGCCAAGGTGCGCGACGCGCTCGAGGCAACGCGCGGCTACGTCGGCACCGGCGGCGTGGTGAACATGTCGGCGCAGGACCACATGGGGCTCGACCTCTCGGCGTTCCGCATGCTGGAGGTACACAAGGGCGACTGGCAGCTGGTGCAATGACCGCCGAGCCGCGCCGCTTGGCCAAGCGATGCTGACGCAATACCTCCTCTCCGGCATCACCAGCGGCGCGATCTACGCCCTTGTCGCTCTCGGCTTCGCGATCATCTACAACGCGAGTCACGTCATCAACTTCGCGCAGGGCGAGTTCGTGATGATCGGCGGCATGACCAGCGCGTCGCTGATCGAGGCCGGCCTGCCTCTGCCGCTGGCCGTCGTGCTCGCCGTAGCTGCGGCCACCGCGGTCGGCATGGCGCTCGAGAAGCTCGCGATCGAGCCGGCGCGCGAGGCCTCGGTGGTAACGCTCATCATCATCACCATCGGCGCGTCGATCCTGCTGCGCGGGCTGGCGACGCTCGTGTGGGACAAGCGCGTCCACCGCGTGCCCGCGTTTTCCGGCGAAGCGCCGATGCAGATCGCCGGCGCAACCTTCGTCCCGCAGGTGCTGTGGGTGCTCGGGGCGAGCGCGGCGGCGATGTTGCTCCTGTCGTGGTTCTTTCGCCGCACCCTCGCCGGAAAGGCGATCCTCGCGGTCTCGTACAACCGCCTCGCCGCCGAGCTGATGGGTATCCGTGTGAAGCGAGCGCTCCTCGCCTCGTTCGCGCTCTCCGCGGCGCTCGGCGCGCTCGCCGGGGTGTTGGTCGCGCCGATCGCCTTCACCGCCTGGGACTCGGGAGTCATGCTCGGGCTGAAGGGCTTCGCCGCGGCGATCCTCGGCGGCCTGGGCTCGAGCGCGGGCGCGGTGCTCGGCGGGCTCGCGCTCGGGCTGATCGAGGCGCTCGGCGCCGGCTACGTCTCGTCGGCCTACAAGGATGTCTTCGCCTTCCTCATCATTCTCGCGGCGCTGGTCTTCCTTCCGCGTGGCCTCCTCGGCCGGCGCGCGGCCGAGCGAGTCTAGGAAGCCGCTCCTCGCGGCCGCGGCGATCATCGCCGCGGCGCCGCTCGTCCTGCCCAACGCCTACACGTACGACGTGGCGATCCTCGTCGGCCTGAACGCGATCGCCTGCGTGGGCTTGAATCTGCTCATCGGCTATGCCGGGCAGATCTCCCTCGGCCATGCCGGCTTCTTCGGCCTCGGCGCCTATGGCTCGGCGCTGCTTGCCGCTCGCTACGGCTGGCCGCCGCTCGTCTCGCTTCCCGCGGCCATCGCCGGCGTCGGCGTGCTCGCCTGGGCGATCGGCCGGCCGATCCTGCGTTTGAAAGGCCATTACCTCGCGATGGCGACGCTCGGCTTCGGCATCATCGTCTCGATCGTGCTCTCGATCGAGGATCGCTTCACCGGCGGGCCCGACGGCATGGCCGTTCCCCCTGTCGCCCTCGGCACGTGGGCAATATCGGGAGAAAAGCCGTGGTACTGGATCGTCGCCGCCTTTCTCCTCGCCGCTGTCTGGCTCGCGCAGAACCTGGTCGAGTCGCCGCGCGGCCGCGCGCTGCGCGCGCTGCACGGCTCGGAGATCGCCGCCGGCGCGCTCGGCGTGGACGCAGCGCGGCACAAGCTCTTCGTCTTCGTGCTCTCGGCGCTTTTCGCCGCCACGGCGGGCGCCCTCGCGGCGCATTACTCGGGCTTCATCACGCCGACGAGCGCCTCGTTCCTGCATTCGATCGAGCTGGTCACGATGGTGGTGTTCGGCGGCATGGCCTCCACCGCCGGCGCGCTTGTCGGCGCGGCGGTGCTCACCCTGCTGCCGCAGGCGCTCACGGTGCTGAAGGAATACGAGATGGTCGTGCTCGGCGCCGTGCTCATGGCGACGATGATCTTCATGCCGCGCGGCATCGTGCCTACGCTGGCAAGCCTCCATGCTGCTGCGCGCGGAAAACCTGACTAGGCGCTTCGGC
>DASQYN010000082.1:0-2674 GCA_035639215.1 Burkholderiales bacterium | reverse complement strand
ACGCACACCGCGGGCTGGAAGTTCAACGGCCTCATCCTGCTCAAGGACGAGGTGGTGGTCTACAAGCTGACCAGCGGCCAGCCGGCGATCCAGCAGACCGAGGAGAACCAGAATCCCCTCGGGCCGGTGCAGGCGATCGGCAGCCGGGTGACCGGCGTCACCTTCTAGAGAATCACGACCCCGACCCCGATTCGGCGCCCTGGGGCACCGGCTCGGCGGCATGGCGCGGCCGCCGCCGGCGCGCGACGACGACGAAGAAGAGCGGGATGAACACCGTGGCGATGAAGGTCGCCGCCAGCATGCCGCCGACCACGCCCGTACCCATGGAGCGGCGCGCCGCGGCGCCGGCGCCGGTAGAGAGCATGAGCGGCAGCACGCCGAGCACGAAGGCGAGCGAGGTCATGATGATCGGCCGGAAGCGCAGGCGCGCGGCGTTGAGCGCCGCCTCGACGGCGCTTTTGCCTTCGAGGAAGCCCATCTGCGCAAACTCGACGATCAGGATCGCGTTCTTCGCGGCGAGGCCGATCAGCACCACCAGGCCGATCTGGAAGTAGATGTCGTTCTCGAGGCCGCGCGCCCAGACGAACGACAGGGCGCCCATCACCGCGAAAGGCACGGCGAACACCACGGCGAAAGGAAGCAGCCACCGCTCGTAGAGCGCCGCGAGGATGAGGAACACCATGACGAGCGCGAGCCCGAAGGCGACCGCCGACTGCCGGCCAGTGCGCTTCTCCTGGAAGGCCTGCCCCGACCAGGCGACCTGGTAGCCCTCGGGCAGCGCCTTCGCGGCGACCTCTTCTACCGCCCTGATCGCCTCCCCCGAGGAGACCCCGGGCTTGCCGCTGCCCAGCACGCGCGCGGCGAGAAAGCCATTGAAGCGCTCGAGCTGCTCCGGGCCGACGACGTTCGAGGTCTGAATGAGCGACTTGAGCGGAATCATCTCGCGCGTCGTGGTCGAGCGCACGTAGACCGCCCCGAGGTCTTCCGGCTGCGCGCGGAAGGGCGCGTCGGCCTGCATCTGCACGCGGAAGGTGCGGCCGAACTTGTTGAAGTCGTTGACGTAGAGCGCCGCCATGGTGCTCGAGAGCGCGTCGAACACATCCTGCACCGGCACGCCGAGCGCGATCGCCTTCTCGCGGTCGACCTCGACCTTGAGCTGCGGCACCGTCGGCCGGAAGAACGAGTTGATGCCGGTGAGGTGCGGGTTCGCGCGCAACGCCGCCATGAAGCTTTGCGTCACCTCGAACAGCCGCGCCGGGTCGGCGTTCGCGCGTGACTGCAGGTAGAGCTCGAAGCCGCCCGCGGTGCCGAGGCCCCGGATCGCCGCCGGATTGAAGGCGAGGATCATGCCGTCGCGCAGCGCGGCGCCCTTGCGCGCGAGGTCGGTGGCAATCGCCTGCGCCGGAAGGTGCTTCCTCTCGTCCCAGTGCTTGAGCGGAATGAACAGCGTCGAGGCGTTCGTCTTGTTGCCGCCGCCCAGCAGGTCGAAGCCGTTGATCACCATCACGTTCTGCACGCCGGGTTCGGCCCGCGCGATCGACGAGAGGGCCGAGCTCACCGCGCGCGTGCGCTCCATGGTCGCGCCGTCGGGAAGCTGCACCGCGCCGAAGATGTATCCCTGGTCCTCGGAAGGCACGAAGCTCGACGGGATGCGCAGGAAGAGCCCCACCGCGATCGCCAGCACGCCGGCGAAAGCGAGGAGCGACAGCAGGCGGTGCCGCAGCAGCAGCTCCACCGTGGCGAGGAAGCGCCCGGTGAGCCAGGCGAAGCCGCGGTTGAACGGCTGGAAAATGCGGGCGTGATGGTCGCCCTTCTTCATCAGGATGGCGCAAAGCGCCGGCGTCAGCGTGAGCGCGATGAATCCCGAGATCACCACCGCAAAGGTCAGCGTCACCGCGAACTGGCGGTAGAGCTGGCCGGCGATGCCGCCGAGGAAGGCGACCGGGATGAACACCGCGCAGAGCACCAGGATGATCGCCACCACCGCCCCGGACACCTCGTGCATCGCCTCGAGCGCCGCCTCGAACGGCCGCATGCCGTTCTCGCGCATCAGCCGCTCGACGTTCTCCAGCACCACGATCGCGTCGTCGACCACGATGCCGATCGCAAGCACCAGCGCGAAGAGCGTGAGCGTATTGATGGAGAAGCCCACCGCCCAGAGCCCGGCGAAGGCGCCGATCAGCGATACCGGCACGGCGATCATGGGAATGAGCGTCGCGCGCCAGGTCTGGAGGAAGAGGAACACGACCGCCAGCACGAGCAGCGCCGCCTCGAAGATGGTGCCGCGTACCTCCTTGATCGAGGCGTCGACGAAGCGGGTCGTGTCGAACGGGATCGAGTAGTCGACGCCCTCGGGGAAGCCGGCTTTCAGCTCCTCCATTCTCGCGCGCACCAAATCGGCCACCTCGAGCGCATTGGCACCGGGCTGGAGGTAGAGCGCCATGCCGATGGTCTGCGCGCCGTCGAGCGTGTTCGAGGTGTCGTAGTTGAGCGCGCCGAGCTCGATGCGCGCGATGTCCTTCAGGCGCAGCACGCCGCCGCCGGCGGTGGAGCGGATGACGATTTCGCCGAACTGCTCGGGCTCGACTAGCCGCCCCGTGGCGGTCACCGTGTAGACGATGCTCTGGCCGGGCAGCGCCGGCTCGGTGCCGATCTTGCCCGCCGCGTACTGCGC
>DASQYN010000081.1:0-2465 GCA_035639215.1 Burkholderiales bacterium | reverse complement strand
GAGCGCGAGCGGCGGGCGCTTCACCTCAATCTCTACAACGTGCACCAGCGCGTCGCGAAGCACTTCCGCGAGGGCCGTGTCTTCCTCTGCGGCGACGCCGCGCACGTCAACAACCCGATCGGCGGCCTCGGGCTCAACTCGGGCATCCACGAGGCCTGGCACCTCGCCAACCTGCTTGCCGCCGACGGCGCCGACCTCGACGACTACGAGCGGCGCCGCCGGCCGCTCAACATCGAGTACGTACAACAGCAGACCATCGCCAACAAGCGGCGGCTCGAGGAGCGCGACCCGGCGAGCCGCGCCGCGCGCTTCGCCGAGCTGCGCGCGATGGCCGACGATCCGAAGCGCCACGCGGCATTCCTCATGCGCGCCTCGCTCCTGGAGACCTGGCGCGCCGGAAACTGATCTTCAGCCGGGGAGATTGTCCGCCGGGGCCGGGGGAGGCGAGGGCGGAGGCGGAGCGGCGGCAGGCGGGGTTGCAGCCGCGGGTGGCGGTGGTGGGGGCGGAGGCGGCGGCGTAGCCGCCGGGCGGGCGATCGTTCGGTGCGGCGCATAGCGGCTCGCCGCCATCGGGATCTGGTGTCCCTTCGCGTACATGCACTGCTCGTAAGCGATGTCGTAGCGCTGCTGCAGCGAATATGAGGACGAGTTCCCGGCATCCATTCCGGTGAGCGCGCCGAGGGCCAAGCCCATGCCCGCGCCGACTCCGGCGCCGGAGTTGCCGGCCATGAGGCCGCCGGCGGCAGCGCCGATGGCGGTGCCGACGGCGGCGCTCTTGGCCGCGCTGTTGGTGGCCGCCTCCTGAGTCGTCGTGCCGCCGGTCTGCGAGCTAGCGTATTGCCGGCACGAATTGTCGTCGAAGCGGAACTGGTCGAAGCTCTTGCCCGAGCCCGGAAGCACCATCACCGACGGTCCGGAAGGCGGCGGCGTGGCGCACGCTGCCACGAAGATCAATGCCAGAGAGGCGAGAACCGGTTTCATTGCGCAGGTGGCGGCGCGGGAGGCACCGCTCTCCAGCCGCCGGGACATTCCTTGACGTAGGGGTAATAGCCGCGGCTAGCTTCGCAGTAGTACCAGTAGGCCTGCGACTGCTGCTGTTGCTGCGGCGGCTCGCCGCGCTCGACGTACGTCTGCGGCGCGGCCGGCGCGACGACGACCGGCGGCGGATAGTAGTAGTACGGCGGCGGGTAGTACCAAGCCGGGCCCCAGTAAGGGCCCCAGTACGGACCGAGATTTACGCCGATGCCGAAGTGAACTCGCCCGCCGCCATGCGCGAAAGCCGGCGCTCCGGCCGCAAGCGCGGCGGCGGCGAGCACGACACCGGCGACCCACTTCGACGGCCTGTTCATGCTTGAAGGTTAGTGGCCGCGGGCCGCCGAAGGGGTAACCAGTTGTTACAAATGGTTCGCGCGACGCGCTGAGCTAGCGGGCCTGACGTTGGCTCTTAACGACGATGGAGCTGACGTTGGATGCTTCCTTCTCGCGTCGCAGCCGCTTGCGCTCCCGTTTCATGGTCTTGCGAATGTCGGTCGCGAACGACGGAACGTATTTGAAGCGGGATTTCGGGCCGAGGAGGCGAGCCATGGTCGAAGAAGGAGAACTGAGCGAGCCCTTGCGATATTACGCTCGCCGGCGATCCAATAGCTGACGTCGCATTTAAGCAATGGGCGAAAACTAAAAGCCCTTCGGCCCGAGGGCGCCTACTTCGGCTGCTCGACGATGCGCAGGTAAGGCTTCGGCGCTTTCCAGCCCTTGGGGAAGAGCTTCTTCGCCTCTTCATCGCTGACCGAGCCGCCGATGATCACATCCTGGCCCTGCCGCCAGTTTGCGGGGGTCGCTACCCGGTGCTTCGCGGTGAGCTGGATCGAGTCGAGCGCGCGCAGAATCTCGTCGAAATTGCGCCCGGTCGTCATCGGGTAGAAGAGCATCAGCTTGATCTTCTTGTCGGGCCCGATGACGAAGACCGTGCGTACCGTCTGATTGTCGTTCGCGGTGCGCTTTCCCGGGACCGCCTCGGCGGGAAGCATGTCGTAGAGCTTGGCCACCTTGAGGTCGGGGTCGCCGATCATGGGGTAGTTCACCGCCTCGCCCTGGGTTTCCTCGATGTCGTAAGCCCACTTCCGATGGTCCTCGACCGGGTCCGCGGAGAGCCCGATGATCTTCGCGTTGCGCCTGTCGAACTCGGCCTTCAGCTTCGCCATGGAGCCGAGCTCGGTGGTGCAGACCGGCGTGAAGTCCTTCGGGTGGGAGAAGAGGACCGCGTACTTATCGCTGATCCACTGGTGGAAATCGATGCGCCCGTCAGTTGTGTCGGCCTGGAAGTTGGGCGCGGTGTCGCCAATGCGCAGCGTCATGGAGAGCTCCGGGGAAAAGGAGGCGCGATTCTAGTCGCCGACTATCCCTTTGCGCGACAAGGACTTACTCATAACCGCGAAGCCTTTGCTTAGGCCGGGTATACAATTCGA
>DASQYN010000080.1:0-2746 GCA_035639215.1 Burkholderiales bacterium | reverse complement strand
ACGGTGCGCAAGGTCCTGCGATCGGCGGAGACGGCGTTTTCCTACGGGCGACAGGTTCAGCCGCGGCCGAAGCTGGGTCGATGGACGGAAGATCTCGATCGGCTGCTGGCGCGGAACGCGGACGCGCCGGCGCGCGAGCGGCTGACGCTGATCCGGATTTTCGAGGAGTTGCGGGGGCTCGGCTACGAGGGCGGCTACGACGCCGTCCGGCGCTATGCGCGGCGCTGGAGCAAAGCGCATTCGAGTGCGACGGCGAGCACCTTCGTTCCGCTGACCTTCGCGCCGGGCGAGGCCTACCAGTTCGACTTTAGCCACGAGATCGTCGTCATGAACGGGGTGACGACGACGGTGAAGGTCGCGCATGTCCGGCTCTGCATGAGCCGGATGATGTTCGTGCGCGCCTATCCGCGCGAGACGCAGGAGATGGTGTTCGACGCCCACGACCGGGCTTTCGCGTTCTTCCGGGGCGCCTGCACCCGCGGCGTTTACGACAACATGAAGACTGCGGTGGAGGCGGTCTTCGTCGGCAAGGACCGGCAATACAATCGCCGCTTCCTCCAGATGTGCTCGCATTACCTGGTCGAGCCGGTCGCCTGCACGCCGGCGTCGGGTTGGGAGAAGGGCCAGGTCGAGAACCAGGTCGGCCTGGTGCGGGAACGCTTCTTCACGCCGCGGCTGCGGTTCAGGAGCTATGACGAGCTGAACGCCTGGCTCCTCGATAAATGTCTGGCCTGGGCGAAAGCGCACGCCCATCCGGAGCGGCCCGAGCGGACGATCTGGGAGGTCTTCGAGGAGGAACGGCCGAAGCTGATCCCGTATCGCGGCCGCTTCGACGGCTTCCATGCGCTGCCGGCCTCGGTGTCGAAGACGTGCCTGGTGCGCTTCGACAACAACAGGTACTCGGTGAGCGCCAGCGCCGTCGGCCGCCCGGTCGACATTCATGCCTACGCCGATCGGATCGTGATCCGCCAGGACGGGCGGATCGTGGCCGAGCATCGGCGCAGCTTCGGCCGCGGCGAGACGGTTTACGATCCGTGGCATTACGTGTCGGTTCTTGCCCGCAAGCCAGGGGCTCTGCGCAATGGGGCGCCGTTCAAGGACTGGGTGCTGCCGGCGGCGCTCGATCGGGTCCGGGGCAAGCTCGCCGGTTCGAACGATGGCGACCGGCAGATGGTCAGGATCCTCGCCGCGGTGCTGAGCGACGGGCTGCCGGCGGTCGAAGCCGCCTGTCATCAGGCGCTCGCCGAGAACGTCCATTCGTCCGACGTCGTCCTCAACATTCTCTCCCGACAACGCGATCCAGGTCCGAGCGCGACCATCGCCACGCCGGAGACGCTGCGGCTGCAACATGCGCCTGTTGCCGACTGCGCCCGATACGACCAACTGAGGAGCGCCTGACAATGGAGCGAACCGAAGTCCTCGACCTGATGGGCGAACTCAAGCTCTACGGCATGAAGGCCGCCTACGACGAGACGCTCGCGACCGCCCTCAAGCGCAAGCACGAGCCGCAGCGCTTCGTCGGCGATCTTTTGAAAGCCGAGATCTCGGAGAAGCAGGCGCGCTCGATCAAGTACCAGCTCACGGCTTCCAAGCTGCCGCTCGCCAAAGACGTCGACGACTTCGCCTTCAAGGACACCCCGATCAATGAGGCGCTGGTGCGTGATCTTGTGGGCGGCGGCTTCCTCGCCCAGCAGCGCAATCTCGTCCTGGTCGGCGGAACCGGGACCGGCAAGACTCACTTGGCGATCGCCATCGCGCGAAGCTGCATCCGGGCGGGATCGCGCGGCCGCTTCTTCACCACCGTCGATCTCGTCAATCGGCTCGAGGCCGAAGCGCGCGCCGGGCGGCAGGGCCGCATCGCCGATTATCTCACCCGCATGGACTTCGTCGTCCTCGACGAGCTCGGCTATCTTCCGTTCGCTCAGGCCGGCGGCCAGCTCCTCTTCCACCTGGTCAGCCGGCTCTACGAGCGCACCTCGATCCTCGTCACCACCAACCTCGCCTTCGGCGAATGGCCGAGCGTCTTCGGCGACCCCAAGATGACGACAGCGCTGCTCGACCGCCTCACCCATCATTGCGACATCGTCGAGACCGGCAACGAGAGCTGGCGCTTCAAGAACCGCGCCTGAGCATTGTCGAACGACCGGATTTCGTGACGTCACGCTTCAGAGTGGACCATGCCACGCAAATCGATCGGCGAGCGACCGATGACCGGCGCCGAGCGCCAGGCACGATGTCGTGCTGCCCGGGCCTCTGGGACCCCGGCAGTCCGGATACGGCGACCCATTGATCGTCGCAGTCGCGCTAAGCGTTGGTGCGACGCCATCTCCGAGTTGACCACGTTGCAGGCTCACTATGCCGCCTGGCTGGAAGCTTTGCCGGAGAACCTCCAGGACAGCGCCACCGCCGAGGCATTGCAGGCGATTTGCGACCTCGATCTCGCTGAACTCCAGGCAATCGTTCCGCCGCGCGGCTTCGGCCGAGATTGACCGCACGTCATCGTGGCGACAGCGTCGAAACCGGCAGCGACAGCTGGCCGCTTGGCGCGCCGGCTCCTCAAAGTAACAGCCCCTCGCTAAACGCGCTCGCCCCGGCTGCGCAACCCCGACCAGCTCCGCCGGGGCGAGCGCTGCCGTCCGCGCCCTTCACAGGGGGGTCAATTTTGGACGCCGATCGGGGGTCAATTTTGGACGCCGATTGACAAGAAGCCGCGCCACGTGGTCGGCATGGTGACGCCGAAGCCGGC
>DASQYN010000079.1:0-4115 GCA_035639215.1 Burkholderiales bacterium | reverse complement strand
CCGTTGGCGTCCCTGACCTGCATGAGATCGGCGATCTCGAGCATCGGCTCGCCGAAGAACTTGTCGGCGCCCTGGCTCTCCAGCGCGAGCAGCGCGCGCTGGATCGCGCCCACCGAGGCGGCCGAGACGTTGCCGTATTCGGTCTTGAACTGCGCGGCGTTGTCGGCGACGTGCTGCAGCATCGCGCGCAGGTCCTTCATGTCGAGGAGCAGCAGCCCCGCGTCGTCGGCGATCTTGAACACCGCGGCGAGCACGCCTTGCTGGATGTCGTTGAGCTGCAAGAGGCGGGCGAGGAGCAGCGGCCCCATGTCGGACACCGTCGCGCGCACCGGGTGGCCGGCTTCGCCGTACACGTCCCAGAAGATGACCGGGCAGGCGGCGTACTCGGGCTTGATTTTCAGCTTCGCGAATCTTTCCGTCACTTTGGCGTTCGTCCCGCCGGCGAGGGCGAGGCCCGCGAGGTCGCCTTTCACGTCGGCCATGAACACCGGCACGCCGATCGAGGAGAAGCGCTGCGCGAGCGCCTGCAGCGTCACGCTCTTGCCGGTGCCGGTCGCGCCGGTGACGAGCCCGTGGCGGTTCGCCAGGGCAGGGAGGAGAAAAAGCTCGGACGTGTCGCCTTTCGCGACCAGGAGAGGCACTGCCATGGCGCCAAAATCATACCCGGTCCCGCTGCTGCGGCACGCCGCGGATTGAATGGCCGCCTTGCGTCAAAACGCCTTGCCATGGGCCGAGTCCCAGCCGAACTGCTTACCCGCCTTCATGGCGCCGGTAGGCTCCTGGGTCGCGGTAAAGACCTCGAACGTTGTCGCGCGAAGCCTCACTTCGGCTATCCCGGGTCCCGAGTCGCCTTTGGGCTTGGACACGTGCACGGAGGTGGCTACGGCGTTCGAGAGCCTGACCGCAAAGGGCGCCCTTTGGCCAGGGCCTGGCTGACCCGTCGCGGGCATTTTTTGGCCCGACCGCGTTAGATAAGCGAACTCGATCAGCACGGATGCGAACGCCTGCTTCAATACGACAGCCTTCCACCAGGCCGCCGTCGCGCCACCGACCGGAATCTCCAAGACGAGATCCTCCACCGTCGGTCCACGGTCCGCAGGCGCCTGTGTCCCGAACGAGAACGACAAAGCCGTCAGCTTGCCGTCCGTTCGCGTGCTCATCGTGGACCAATCGCCGGAAGACACCGAATAGACGATCTCCTGACTTTGCGCAGCCGCGCCTGACGCTGCGGCGAGCGACGAGCAGAAGAGCGCTGCGAGTGAGAAATCGCGCAAGAAACGGCGCTCTCCGGTTTGGTGCATGGATGTCTCCTTCTCGGTTGAGATGCATCTGCGTGCAGGTCTTCGGCCCGCGGCGTTATCGCGTCAGGCCGCGAGTCACGAAGTTGTAGCTAAAGTCCTGGCTCGGTTTCGTTGCGCCGGTGGCGTCCTGAGTCGCCGAGAACACGTGCAGCTCCGCGGCGCGAAGCGTCACCTCGGCGATACCCAGGCCGCCATCTCCCCTGGCCTTCGACACTTTTACCGAGCTCACGGTGACCCCGCTGAGGCGCAGCGCAAACGGCGCTCTTTGGCCGGGCTTCTGCTGCGGCGAAGCGAACTCCACCAGAATCTGCGGCACGTATCCGGCGGCGAGCGCTTGCTGCCACCAAAGCAGCGCTGGATCGCCCATTGGGATCTGCAGGATGGCTTCACCTGTCGGCTTGTCCCCCTTGCCTGTGGCAGGATTGACCGCGGGAATCTGCGTTTCGAACGAAAACGACGTGGCGGTCAGCTTGTGGTCCAGTCGGGTGCTCGTCTTCGCCCAAGCTTGCAGGCTGGGACTACCGGAAACCGAATAGACGATCTCCGTGCTCTGAGCGGCCGCGCCAGACGCCGCGGCGAGCGATGCGCAGAAGAGCGCTGCGAGTGAGAGTTGACGCAACAAACGCAGTCCCCTTAGCTGGCGCATTGCAGTCTCCTTTTTTGGTTTGGCGACGGAATCGCGTGCCGCAGTCTAAGCTGCGGCCGTTAGACTTGCCCATGCCTGCGATCTTCCTGCGCGCCCGCCGGGCCGCCGGGACGGCCATCCTGATCGCCGCCGGGGCGATCGCACTCCCGGCATCGGCCGGCGTGCTCGCCGTCGGCTTCGGCGTGGGACTGTCGCCCGAAGCGGCGCGCGCCTCTGCGCGGGCGGACCTCGCAGCCTGGCTGGGGCGCGCCACCCTGCGCCGCCGGGAGTTGCCGCTGCTGGCGGTCGAGCTCGCCCGCACCGGCGGTAGCGGTCGTGAAGTGCTCTACGAGGCGCGGCTCACCGACGCGAGCCTTGCCGCCTACCGAAGCGAAGCCCTGCGTATCGAGAGCCGGCTGCGCCGCTTCGAGGCCGAGAGCGCCGGCGGCGCGCGTCCGCGCGCCGACGAGCTGGGCGAGTGGTTCGCTGCGGTCGACCAATACCGCCGTCTCGGCGCGGTGCTGCGTCTCTTCTCCACCTCCGCGCCGAAGGAGATGGCGCTCGACGAAGCGGCATCGCGACGCCGCGGGGTGGAGCTCCTGCCCGCCAGCGCCGACGCGAACGAGATCGCGCAGCGAGTAAAGCGCGATCTCGGCGCAGCCCAACCCGCGCGATGCCGCGTCATCGCTCCTGCGGGCGGCGAGCTCGAAGAGGTCAGCGAGTTTTCCGCCGCCGTCGCCGATGCGCTGCGCGGCGCGCTCGGCACGGGCGCCGAAGAGGCGGCCGACTGCACGCTCGACGGAAGCTATGCGCGCGTCGACGGAAGCACGCTGCTGACGCTCTTTCTTCTCGACGGCTCCTTCAATACCCGGCGCGCATTCCTTTTCGCGCTCAAGGGTGCGGCCGACGCGCCTTCTCGCGGCCTGTCGCCGTCGGCAGGCGAATTCGTCGCTACGCTGAACCGCGGGCAGCTCCGCGGCGGTATCCAGGTGGACGTGCGCACGGGCCGGGGAACGCGCGGCCTGTACTACCGGCCGGGCGAGCGCGACACCTTGCTCGTGAAGCTGGACCGCCCGGGCTACTACTACATCGTGGGCCACGTGCAAAAGGACGCCGTGCGCTTCAGCTACCTCATGGAAATCGGCGAAGCCGGCGCCGCGAATCGCTTCGTTCGCCGGGTGAGCGCCGAGCAGGTGCACCGCTGGCAGGCCGTCGGCGAGTTCACCGTCGAGGCGCCGCTCGGGCTCGAAGCGGTGCAGGTCTTCGCGGCGAGCGCCTCACCCGAGCGCCTGTTGCCGGCTACGCGGCTCGACCCGGCGCGCAACCTGTACCTGCTCGGATCCGATCCGGTCGCCACAGTGAAGCGCACCCGCGGCCTGGTCCGAGTGAATCTCACCGGGGCAAGCAACCCTTCCGGTGCGAAGGGGACGGATGCGAGTCTCCAGGTCGGCGAGGCAGTGCTTCAATTCTCGACATTGCCCTAGGCGCCCCCCAGAATATCCGCACGTCCACCGAGGGGAGGGTCGGGCAATGAAAGCCAGCCAAGGGAGGCTTGCCTGGATCGCGGGCAGCTGCGTTCTTGCAAGCCTCGGCGCGGCGGCCTGCGCAACGCTCGCGCCGGTCGCGGTCCAAATGGGCGCCGACCTCGTGTCTGCCGCGGCGAGCAACTATTCGCAGCGCTATTCGCAGCAGGTGCAAGGCCTTCTCCTCGCCGTGTATTCGGACCAGGCCGCGAAGGTGGCGCCCGGCCAGGCGACAGGCACGACCACCGATCCGTACTCGTCCCCCAATAGCGAGGCCAATCCTTACTCTTCGGCCAGCGCCAGCCCGAGCGACCCCTATGCGACACCGGCGTCGTATACCGCCGGGACGTCGTCGATCGTGCTCGACGTGGCGATCCTTGCCCAACGCGCGAGCGAGCGCGCGGCCCAGCGGCTCGAGCCGACGCCCCTTCAGGACGGCGACGTGCTGCGCGATGGAGGCAGCGATCCGCGCAGGGGCGACGTGGTGAAGTTTTCTTTCCGCGTCAACTGCGCCTGCTACGTCTACGTGATCGGCGTCGACGCGACTGGCTACGTGGCGAAGGTGTTCCCTGAGAAGGGCGCGAAGCCGGTACGCGCGAATCAGCAATATCTCGTGCCGGCGGGGACCGCGTGGTACGGCCTCGACGAGCACAAAGGCGTCGAGCA
>DASQYN010000078.1:0-3896 GCA_035639215.1 Burkholderiales bacterium | reverse complement strand
GGGCTCGCGCGATCGCCAGATCGGCCGCGAATGGTGCTCCAAGATCTGCTGCACGGTCTCGGCCAACATCGCCATGGAGATCCGCGAGGAGCTGCCGGACTGCCATGTCTACATCTACTACATGGACATCCGCACCTACGGGCTGTACGAGACCAACTACTACTGGAAGAGCCAGGAGGAGTTCAAGGTCAAGTACATCAAGGCGCGCATCGCCGAGGTCACCTCCAACGGCGAGAAGCTGATCGTCAAGGGCGAGGACACGCTGGTGAAGCGGCCGATCACGATCCCCTTCGACATGGTGGTGCACGCGATCGGCATGGACCCGAACGTGGAGAACAAGTCGCTCTCGGGCGTGTTCGGCGTGAAGCTCCAGGAGCACGGCCACATCGCCCGCGGCACGAGCTACGCCTCGCTCGGCGAGACGACGCGCCCGGGCGTGTTCGTCGCCGGCGCCGCCTGCGGCCCGGAGACGATCGACGACTCCATCGCGCAGGGCAAGGCCGCCGCGATGGCGGCGTTCGCGCTGGTGCAACAGAGGCAGACCGTTGCTGCCTGAGAAAGCCACGCCGGCCCCGGTTTTGCCGAAGCTCGAGCTTTCCGGGCCGAAGCTCGCCCTCGCGCTCGAGACGCTGGTCAGCCGGGCCGACGATCTGGGGGGGATCGAGGCCTTCGTCGAGGGGCTGAAGGCGAAGGCCGCGCTCTTCCAGCAGGCCCTGGTAATCGAGCTGACGTTGAAAAGTTTCAGGACCCTGTGCGCGCACATGGCGACCGTGCGTCGGCGCGTCGGCCCCTATGCGCAGCCCGACGCGTTTCCTTCAGTGAAGAAGCATGTGGAAGAGCTGTTCTCGGACGCCGACTCGCCGGACGCCCGCGTTGGCCGTTTCTGCGCGCGCTTCCCCGAAGATCGCGAGCATCGCTGGGTGCGCGACCTCGCGGCCGAGCTCCTGCACTTTGCCGACCCGGAGCGCTATCCGCTGATGACCCGCTGGGTCTGGGACGTGCGCACCAACACCGGCGTATTGCGCGAGATCTGGCACGGCGAGGAGGTCGACCACATGACGATCGACGTGGCCGACGATCACGCGACCTTCCTCGGCCTGCGCCAGGAGCTCGCCCAGTACCTGCAGACGAACGGCGTCTACCGCGACGTGCTGTTCTATACCGACATCCTGCTCGCGCAGATTTACGCCGGCTACATCGGCGAGCGCGCGGGCTCCTATCTGCGCACCGATTTCGCGACGCCCGAGGACCCGATGCTGCACACGCGGCGCATCCTCGGCCTCGACGGCGTCGACGAGCGGGGCAAGACCCGGCTGAAGGCCGCCGACGGGCGCGCCGAGGTGATTCCATGATCCACGAGAAGTCGCTGATCCGCCCGGAAAACCTGAAGACGCACGACAAGCTGGTCATCGACGGCGTCGACGTCTCGGGGCACTGGAGCACCTTCATCGAGTCGCGCGTCGTCACCGACTACAACGAGGCTCTCGAGGACGAGATCGCCGCGCTGCCGGGCGGCGAGAAAATCCATCGCTGCTGGCAGTGCGGCTCGTGCACCAACTCGTGCACGGTGAACGCGCTCAACCCCGACTTCAATCCGCGCTTCTGGATCTACCTGATCCGCATGGGCATGGAGTCGGAGCTGCTGCGCGACAAGGAAATCATCTGGCAGTGCGTGTCGTGCCACAAGTGCACCAACGCCTGCCCGCGCGACGTCGTGCCCGAGGGCGTGATGAAGGCGACCGCGCACTGGCTCGCGCTCAAGGGCCACACGCCGAAATCGAAGTCGATGATCTTCGACGAGGAGTTCGCCGCGCAGGTCGTCGAGACCGGCAAGATCGAGGACGGCCGCGTGATCCGCAACTTCTTCGCCAAGACCGGCCAGCCGCTCCTGCAGGACTGGCTGGTCGAGATGGTGAAGCGCGTGGCGCGGCGATTGCCGATCTTGCAGGGCATCAAGATGGGCCTCGCCACCGTTTTCCGGCCGAAAACCCGCGGCTGGGGCAAGGCGCGCGCCGCCATCGACGAGTACCTCCACGAACAGGAGACGATCCAGCGCAGGGCCCTGCGTCTGGACGAAAAATCATGAAACCCGAATACCAGAAAGTCGCCTACTACCCGGGCTGCGCGCTGGAAGGCACCGCGCACGCCTACGACCGCTCGACCAAGGCGGTGGGCAAGGCGCTCGGCCTCGAGCTCGAGGAAGTGAAGGACTGGAACTGCTGCGGCGCGATGGAAGTGAAGAACGTCGACCGCAAGCTGCAGACCTACCTGTCTTCCCGCGTGCTTTCCATCGCGGCGAACCAGATGGACCACAAGGTGGTGATGGCGCCCTGCAACGGCTGCTACCACAACCTCAAGCACGCCGAGCACGATCTTTCCCACGACGCCGCTTCTCGCGAGGTCGTCGAGCGCATCTCGAAGAAGGCCGGCCATGAGACCTACCAGGCCGGACAGGTGGAGACGATCCACGCCCTCGACTGGATCAAGCAGGGCATCGGCGAGGACGAGCTCAAGCGCCGGGTGAAGAATTCGCTCAAGGGCCTGAAGGTCGCCAACTACTACGGCTGCATGTACACACGGCCGCGCAACATCTTTCCCGAGAAGGATGCCGGTCCGGGCACGGAGTCGCTCACCCAGCCACACTTCATGGACGACCTGCTCGCCGCGGCGGGCGCCGAGAACGTCGACTTCCCGCTGAAGACGGCCTGCTGCGGCGGCGCGCACACGCTCTCCGACAGCGATACTTCGACGAAACTCGTGCTCAACATCCTGCAGGCGGCGGAAGCCGCCGGGGCCGACGTCATCGCCACGGAATGCCCCACCTGCCACTCCGGGCTGGAGATGCACCAGGTGCGCGCCGAGAAAGTGCTCGGCAAGAAGACCAAGGTCAAGATGCTCTACTTCACCCAGCTCCTGGGCATCGCGCTCGGCCTCTCGCCGCGCAAGGTCGGCGTGCATGAGAATGTCTCCGACGGTCTGGAAGTGCTCCGGGAGAAGCAGATCGCATGAAAGACCAGCTGCTCGCGCAGGCGGAAGCGGTGCTCGAGGAGTGGATCCGCGCGCGCGGCGAGACGCCGACCGTGGAGCAGGTGGAAGGCTTCCGCCTGCTCGCCCTGCACCGCCAGGGCGCGCGCGGCGTGCCGAGCTTCAACGCCTGCCGCGAGACTTGCCGGGAGGTTGCCTATCACTACAATCTCCTCGCGGCATCCGACGAGAAACGCGACTATCGGGAAAAGATGATGGCCATGCTGGTCGAGCACGTGACACTCTTCGTCCGCGGCAAGATGGAGGCCGAAGGGCTCGGAGAGTTTTGTTGCTCGTCGCGGCCGCTGCGAAAAAAGGAAACTATGGATGGCTAACGTACGCGGCTGCAACCTGCCCGACGAGCTGCTCTACGACGTGGAGAATCACATCTGGTACCAGGAAATGCCCGACGGCAACGTCAAGCTCGGCATGACCACCGTCGCCACCGCGATGGCGGGCCAGCTCGTCGCGTTCACGCCGAAGAAGGTGGGGCGCTCGGTCGAGGCGGGCAAGTCCTGCGCGACCGTGGAGTCGGGCAAGTGGGTCGGTCCCGCCAAGTCCGCGGCCGGCGGCACGGTCGCCCAGGTGAACGAAGCGCTGGTGGCGAAGCCCTCGCTCGCCAACGAGGACCCTTACGGCCAGGGCTGGCTGGTGATCCTCAAGCCGACCGACTGGCCGGCGGTCAGGGCGGGTCTCACCCCGGGCGCCCAGGTGGCGGCGAAATACGAGGCGAAGATGGCGGCCGACGGCTTCGCCGGCTGCGCGCCGGCCTGCCCGACATGAGCAACGTCGCCGAAATGAATCTGGCCGAGCTGCAGACGCGGGCGCTGCGCGCGAGCGGGCTGCTGAAGGCGATGTCGAACCCGGTGCGC
>DASQYN010000077.1:0-5782 GCA_035639215.1 Burkholderiales bacterium | reverse complement strand
CGCGGCGATGCAGCGGCTGCAGTCGCTCGACAAGCCGACGATCGCCATGATCCGCGGCTACTGCCTCGGCGGCGGGCTGAACATCGCCAACCTGTGCGACCTGCGCATCGCCGCCGAGGATGCGCGCTTCGGCATCCCCGCGGCGAGGATGGGGCTCGGCTATCGCGCCGGGGCGATGAAGAATTTGGTCGACCTGGTGGGGCCCGCCTTCGCGCGCGAGATCATGATCACCGCGCGCCAGTTCAGCGCCGCCGAGGCGCTGCGCATGGGCCTCGTGCACAAGGTGGTCGCCGTGGCGGAGCTCGAGGCGGCGACGCGCCAGTACTGCGAGATGATCGCGGCCAACGCGCCGCTCACCATCCGTGCCGCGCGGCGCGTCATCCGCGAGGTGACGAGGAGCGTCTACGACGAGGCGGCGTGCCGCGCGTGGGTGAAGGAGTGCTTCGAGAGCGAGGACTACGCCGAAGGCCGCCGCGCCTTCATGGAGAAGCGCAAGCCGGTTTTCAAAGGCAGATAAACCACCACGAGGAGGAGCAAATGAAGCGGTTGTTGGCATTTACCGCGGCGATGACGCTCGCGGCCGCCGCGGCGGCGCAGAGTTTTCCGAGCCGGCCGATCACCATCGTCGTCGGCTTCGAGCCCGGCGGCGGCACCGACACCACGGCGCGGATCGTCGCCAAGGCGCTCGGCGACCAGCTTGGGCAGCAGGTCATCGTCGAGAACCGCGCGGGCGCCGGCGGCACCATCGGCGTCGCGCACGTGGCGAAGGAGACTCCGGACGGCTACACGATCGTGCTTGCCAACGTCGGCGCGCTCACCGCCAACCCGTTCATCATGCACCTCACCTACGACCCGCTGAAGGACCTCACGCCGATCAGCATGGCGTGCATCTTCGCCAACGTGTTCGTCGTGCAGCCTAGCCTCGGAGTGAAGACCCTTGCCGACTACGTGAAGCTCGCCAAGGCCAAGCCGAAGACCGTCACGTACGCCTCCTCCGGCGTCGGCGGCGCCGGCCACCTCGCCGGGGAGCTGCTCGCGATCGTGGCGAAGGTGCAGCTCGTGCACGTGCCCTACAAGGGAGGCGGGCCGGCGATGCGCGGCTTCCTGTCGAAGGAGGTCGATTCGTTCGTCGCCACGCCGGTCTCGTCCCTCAAGCAGATCGAGGCCGGCAAGGCGGTGGCGATCGCCACGACCGGCTCGAAGCGCGCCGAGCTGATGCCCGACGTGCCGACGGTCGCCGAGCAGGGCTATGCCGGCTACGAGGCGCTGAACTGGTACGGCTTCCTCGGGCCGGCCAGCCTGCCGAAACCGATCGTCGAGCGGCTGCACGGCGAGATCGCGAAGGCGCTCGCCAATCCCGAGGTCATCGCCGCCATGAAGAAGACCGGCGTCGAGCCGCAGTCGAGCCGGCCCGAGGAGTTCGCCGCCTACATCAAGAAGGAGTACGACACCTGGGGCAAGGTGATCAAGCAGGCGGGCATCAAGGCGCAGTAGGCGCTCAGCCGACGCGCACCACGATCTTGCCGACGTGCGCGTCGGCCTCCATCGCTTCCTTGGCTTTCGGCAGGTCGGCGAAGTCGTAGACGCGGTCGACCAGCGGCTTCAGCCTGCCGCTCGCCAAGAGCGGGAGGAAGTCGCGCTTGAACCCCTCGACGGTCGCCGCACGCTGCGGCGCGGTGCGCAGCTTGTTCGATACGCCGAAGAGCCGCAGGCGTTTGGCGTGCAGGGCGTCGAGGTCGAGCTCGGCTTTCATCACGCCGTCGAGATACCCTACCGTGGCGAGGCGCCCCTCGTAGGCGAGCGAGCGGATGCATTCGGGAAATACCGTGCCCCCGACGTTGTTCACGACGAGGTTGACGCCGTTGCCGCCGGTGGCTTTCATGACCGCGTCGTGGAAGTCGCCTCGGCGCGTCTGCACGGCCAGGTCCAATCCCAGGGATTTCAATCTCTCCAGCTTCTGCGCCGAGCCCGAGGTGCCGATCACTTTCGCCGCGAGCGCCTTGCCCGCCTGCAGCGCGGCGACGCCTACCCCGGCCGACACCCCGGCCACGAGCAGCCATTCGCCGGCCTTCAGGCTGCCCTGCTGGACCAGCATGTCGTAGACGACGAGGAAGGTGATCGGCACGGCCGCCGCTTCCTCGAACGAAAGGCCCGGCGGAATCGCAATCGCGTCCTGCCGGTCCATGACGCCGAATTCGGCGAAGGCGCCGGGCAGGCGTCCCATCACCCGTTCGCCGGTGCCGATCACCTCTCCGGCCGCATCCATGCCGGCCGGCTTCTCGCTGCCCGCGCGGACCAGGCCGTGGCCGCGGATCAGCTCGCCGCGATTGAGGCTCGCGGCGCGGATGCGGACCAGCACCTGGCTGGGGCCCGGCTGAGGCTGCGCCTTCTCGCGCAGCTCCAGGCGCGTGCTATCGGGGTCGGAACGCAGGACGTAGGCTTTCATGGCGGCGCATTATGCCCTTGACCGTGTTTAACGTGGCGCCGGTATATTGGCGCTGGCTTCTCAACCGAAGGAGTGAACATGAAGCGAATGCTGGGAATCCTGGTGGCAATGCTGGTGCTGTGCGCATCCAACGTGCAGGCGGGGATGATCGCGAGCGACGCCGCGATTCAGCCGAGCGGCGAGCGCGCACGGGTGAAGGCCATGCTCGAGCGTCCTGATGTGGCGAAGGAGCTGCAGAAGATGGGCATCGCCCCGGGTGACGCCGAGGCGCGCGTCAAGGCGATGAGCGACAGTGAGGTGGCTCAGCTCGCCGGGCGGCTCGATGCCCTGCCGGCGGGCGGCGCACTCACCAACCAGGAGCTGATGCTCATCATCATCATCATCCTGGTAGTGGCGCTGGTGCTCTGAAGCGCGGGGCGGGCGCTAGGCCGCCAGATCGACTGGCTCGGCGCGCTCGTTCACCGTGTGCAGGTGAACGGGCCGCCGCCACGCCCGCCGCACATACTCGAGCACCTTCTTCGCCCGCCCGACGTCGAGGCCGCGCCCGTCGGTGCCGTGGGCGTGCGAGAGCGTGAGCGAGCCGTCGTTGGCCAGTTCGACCGCAGCGACCCGCGGCGCGCCGAAGTTGAACTTCGGCGCGAGGATCGCCTCGCGAATCGCGTTGATGTCCTTGGTGGCGACCCGGATCTCGTCGCCCGGGCGCGCCTCGTACACGAACAGCCCGGAAGCCGCGGCGAGCTCCTCGTCGAGCCAGTTGCGGATGAAGCCGAAGTCGTCCTCGTCGCGGCGCACCTCGCGCGCGCGCTCGATGCCGAGATTCTCCACGATGCGGTCCCACATCGTGAAGCCGAGATAGTACGGATTGATGGCGAGCGCCGTCTGCTCGCCGCTCGCGAAGGGCCGTACCACGTCGGAGTGCGCCTTGATCGCGGCGACGTAGAGCGGCTGCGGCAGGAAGTCGGCCTCGCGCAGCAGCCGCGCGTGCCAGTACGACGCCCAGCCCTCGTTCATGATCTGGCAGGCGAACACCGGGTAGAAGTACAGCGACTCGGCGCGCACCATCAGGAAGATGTCGCGCTCCCACTGCTCGAGCTCCGGGGCGTAGTGGGCGATGAACCAGAGCAGGTCGTACTCGGGATGCGGCGGCACCGCGGCGCGCAGCGGACCGGCGGGCGGCGGTGCCGGCTCCGGGGCGCCCGGCAGCGAGCGGAAGCGCTTCTGGAACTCGCTTTCCGCGAGCTTCGGCTTGTCGGCGACATACTCCGGGTACCGGTTGCGGTGCAACTCGCCCTCGACGTCGACGTGCGACTCCAGCGCGAGCGCCGCGTCGAGCACCCCCTCCACTCGCTCGACGCCGTGCTTCTCGATCGCGAGCTGGATGCGGTGCGCATGCGTAGCCGCCTGCTCGACGATGTTGCCGCCCGACATGGCGTGGAAGCGGGCGAAGAGCTGGTTGTGCTTCGCGAAGTCGGCATGGCCCAGCACGTGGGCGGTGACGAGGGCGTTCTCGGCGAGCGAGTTGCCGTCCATGAGGAAGGCACGGCAGGGGTCGCCGGGGAACATCACCTCGAAAATCTTCGAATGGCCCATGCTCTGGCGCACCAGCTGGTGGATGTAGCGCACCCCGAAAGACCAGTGGGGCATGCGCACCGGCAGGCCGTAGACCGCGATCTCGGTCATCAGGCTCGCCGGAGCGAGCTCGAAGTCGACCGGGTAATAGTCCAAGCCGAGCGAGCGAGCGAGCGCCTCGATGCGCTGGCCGTATTCCTCGAGCTCAGTCATTCGCGGCTTGCGCGGTGAAGAACTGCCGTATCGCGCCCCAGACATCCTCCTGCGAGGAGAGGTGGCTCGTGCCCACCGGCAGGCCGGCGGCCTTCAGCTCGCCGAAGATCTCCGCGAGCTGCGTGTCGCGCGGCCGGAAGGTGGCGATGCCGCCGGTCTCGACGTAGCCCGAATAGTTCACCTGCCGCGCGATCTCCGCCAGCCCGGCGCGCGCCTCCTCGCGGTCTTCGGCGGCGTTCTCGCCGTCCGAGGCGTAGAAGAAGTAGACGTTGTACCGGCCCGGGTCGTAGCGGGTCTTCATCACCTCGAGCGCGAGCTGCGCGACGCTGGAGGTGACCGTGCCGCCGCTCGAGGAGGCCTGGAAGAACTGGCTCTCCTCGAATTCCCAGGCCTGCGCGGCGTGCGCGAGGAACACGGTCTCCACCTTGGCGTACTGCCGCCGCACGCCCTGCAGCGCGAAGAAGAAGAACTGCTTGGCGAGCCGGCGCTGCGCTTCGTCCATGCTGCCGGAGACGTCGAGCGCGAAGATCACCGCGGCGCTGGTCGCCGGTCGCGGCCGGCGCACCAGCTGGCGGAAGCGCAGGTCCTCATTGGTGAGCGCCACCGGCTCCTCGACCGCCTCTTCCTGGATGGCGCGGCGCTTCACCGCCTCCTTCATGGTGCGGCGGCGATCGAGGCGCGAGCGCGCGCCGCGCTTGTCCCAGCCTTCGCGGACATAGTCGGTCTCGTCGAGCGTCGCCGCGTGCTTGGGCTTGAGCTCGGGGAGCTTCAGCTCCTCCCAGAGCCAGTCGACGATCTCGTCGATCTTCAGCTCGACGACGAAGCGGATCTCGCCCTCACCGGTGCCGCCGGACTGCGCGCCGCGGTCGCCGTCCTCGCGGCCCGGCTGCAGGATGTCGCCCGGCTCGCCGCGGCCCTGGCCGGCGCCGGTGTGCACCTGCGGATCGGCGAGGCGAAAGCGCGAATGCTCGAGGAACTTGACCGGCACGGCGACCGTGCGGTTGCCCGGGCGCGTCATCAGGTCGGCGCCGGCGAGCAGGTCGGGCAGGGTTTCCTTTACGGCTTCGCGAACCTTCTGGTTGTGGCGCAGCCAATCGCGCGCGCCGCGAGAGAAGAGGTCGTACCAGGGCGTCTCGGCGGCGATGCGGATCGTCATATCGGAGGGCAACCCTTTGCCCACCCCCTGTCCCCCTTCACAGGGGGGCGAGAATGGGGGCCGACGTTCTTCAAGCGAATCTCATTCCTGCGCCAGCAGCGTGGTGACATAGTTCAGCGCCTCGCGAGCGCTATGGCTGTCGTAGCCGTACTCGTCGACCAGGCGCTTCTCGACCACCGAGATCTTCTGCCGCGTTTCATCGTCCGGCCTGGCCGCCGAAGAAACGAGGCGCAGCACGTCGCGGCGCTGCTCGAAGAGGTACTGCTCGACCGCGTCGTGCAGCTGGGCGTGGGAATCGAGCGTGAACTTCTCGCCGCGCTTGTAGGCGCCCATCGCCTTCCTCACCACTTCCTGGCGGAAGGACAGCTTGCCCGAGTCGGAGATGCGGATCTTCTCCT
>DASQYN010000076.1:0-2519 GCA_035639215.1 Burkholderiales bacterium | reverse complement strand
CACCTATCGCGACGCGCACAGCCGGGCGCGCAGGCTCGCCAATGCGCTGAAGAGGCTCGGCGTCGGGCCGACCGACCGCGTGGCGACGCTCGCCTGGAACACGCACCGCCACTTCGAGATCTACTACGCGGCGGCGGGCAGCGGCGCGGTGATCCACACCATCAACCCGCGCCTCTTCCCGGACCAGGTCGTCTACATCGCCAACCATGCCGAGGACAAGGTGGTGTTCTACGACACCACCTTCGCCCCGCTGGTCGAGAAGGTGAAGGCGCAGGTGAAGAGCGTGCGGCACTGGATCGCCCTTGCCGATGCCTACGAAGATCTCCTGGCGAAGGAGAACGACCGGTACGAATGGCCGAGCTTCGACGAGCGCACCGCGGCCTGCCTCTGCTACACCTCGGGCACCACCGGCAACCCGAAGGGCGCGCTCTACTCGCACCGCTCCACGCTCATCCACGCCTACGCCTCGGCGCTGCCGGACGCGATCAACCTCTCGGCGCGCGACGTGATCCTGCCGGTCGTGCCGATGTTCCACGTCAACGCCTGGGGACTGCCGTACGCCTGCGCGCTGGTCGGCGCGAAGCTGGTCTTCCCGGCGCAGCACCTCGACGGCAAGAGCCTTTACCAGTTGTTCGAAAGCGAGCAGGTGACGATGAGCGCGGGCGTGCCCACCGTGTGGCTCGGCCTGCTCAACTACATGAAGGAGCAGAAGCTGCGCTTCTCCACGCTGAAGCGCGTGGTGATCGGCGGCTCGGCCTGCCCGCCGGCGATGATCCGCGCCTTCCAGCAGGAGTACGGTGTCGAGGTGCTGCACGCCTGGGGCATGACCGAGATGAGCCCGCTCGGCACCGTCACCACCTTCAAGGCGAAGCACCTCAAGGTCTCCGAGGAGGATCGCCTCAAGCTGCAGAACAAGCAGGGCCGCGTGCTCTTCGGCGTCGACATCCGCATCGTCGACGAGCAGGGAAGCGAGCTGCCCTGGGACGGCAAGGCCTTCGGCGACCTGCAGGTGCGCGGGCCCTGGGTCATCAAGAGCTACTTCAAGGGCGAGGGCGGCGATCCGCTGCGCGACGAATGGTTCCCGACCGGCGACGTGTGCACCATCGACCCGGACGGCTACATCCAGGTCACCGACCGCTCGAAGGACGTGATCAAGTCGGGCGGCGAATGGATCAGCTCGATCGACCTGGAGAACATCGCGGTGGCGCATCCGGCGATCGCCGAGGCGGCGGTGATCGGCGTCAAGCATCCGAAATGGGACGAGCGGCCGATCATCGTCGCGGTGAAGAAGCCCGGCCAGAGCGTGACGCGCGAGGAGCTGCTCAAGTTCTACGAGGGCAAGATCGCCAAGTGGTGGATGCCCGACGACGTGGTGTTCGTCGCCGAGCTGCCGCACACCGCGACCGGCAAGCTCTCCAAGCTCACGCTGCGCCAGCAAATGAAGGACTACAAGCTTGGTACGGGCTGAGACTACCGGACGCATCGGCCGTGTCACGCTCGACCGGCCCGACAAGAAGAACGCGATCACCGCGGAGATGTACGTCCAGCTCGCCGAGGCGCTGGCGAAGGCGGACGCCGATCCCGCGGTACGGGTCATCCTGCTCACCGGCGGGCGCGACTGCTTCACCGCCGGCAACGACCTCGCCGACTTCCTGCAGCGGCCGCCGTCGGGCGCGGGCTCGCCGACCTGGCGGTTCCTCGAGACGATGCCGGCGCTCGCCAAGCCGGTCGTCGCCGCGGTCGCCGGACCCGCGGTCGGCGTCGGCACGACGATGCTGCTGCACTGCGACCTCGTCTACGCCGCGCACACGGCGCGCTTCCAGCTGCCGTTCGTCGCCCTCGGTATCGTGCCGGAGTTCGGCTCGACTTATCTCCTGCCGCTCCTCGCCGGCTATCAGCGCGCCGCCGAGCTGCTGCTCCTCGCGCAGCCTTTCGATGCCCGGAAGGCGTTGGACATCGGCTTGGTTTCCGAAATCGTTTCTCCAGACCAACTTCTCGACACGGCGGAAAAGGCCGCATCGCGTCTTGCGGAGCTTCCGCCGGAGTCGCTGCGGCTCACCAAGCGGCTAATGAAGTCCGCGCATGCCGAGCGCGTGCGGCGGACGATCGAGGAGGAGGGTGGCCTCTTTCGCGAGCGCCTCAACTCCCCCGAGGCGAAGGAAGCGCTGCGCGCCTTCCTCGAGAAGCGCAAGCCCGATTTTTCCCGTTTCTGAGCGGGTGAAGATCGCCTTGGCACTCCTCGCGCTCGCCACCGCCGCGCATGCCGACCTGTATCGCTGGGTCGATCCGCAGACCGGCTCGGTCAAGCTCTCCAACGTTCCGCCGCCGGCCTCGCAGCCGGGCGTCGAGGTGCTGCCCTACCGCGGCGGCGCCTCGCCGGCGAAGCCCGCGCCTTCGGGCGTCGCGGCGCTCGCGCAGCGATGGCACGCGCTGCTCGACGAGATCGCTCACGGCGCGGCGGCCTCGCCGTCGGACAGTACCGTCTTGCGCCGGCAGCTGAACGAGCTCGCCGCCGCGAG